>NZ_JBHJUK010000005.1:11628-41485 GCF_042266225.1 Kitasatospora sp. NPDC056181 | reverse complement strand
CCTTGGCTGTTGTCACGGGGGGGGGGGGGGGGCGGGGTAACCTTGTGGCGGCCGGGGGCGGGTTGTTGTGGGGGGGCGGCCCGGTCGGGGGCCCGCCCCACGGGAAAACGGGTCAGGCGACGGTGAACTTGAAGGTGCGGTCCTTGTCGCCGGTCTTGTCCATCACCGAGGTGATGGCGTCGGCGACGTCCTGCGGGGTGATCGCGGCGGTCTGGCCGTTCTTCTTGACCTTCACCTTGTCGAACACGCCGGCCAGCTGGCTGTTGAGCGCGTCCAGGTCCCACTTGGGCGCGATCTTGCCGGAGGCGTCCGGAACCAGGGTGAGGGTCTTGGGGGCCGTCTTCGGGCCGAAGTCCCAGGTCTTGGCGCCGGCCACGAGGTGGATCCTGCCGTTCACCGCGGACTTCCCGAGGCTGTCCGCGGCGGCCTGCAGGGCCTGCGGGGAGATCTTGGGCTGGGCGGCCGTGACGGTGAGCGCGACGGGCTGCTCGGCCTTGCCCGCGGCGCGGTCGCGGTAGGCCGCCTCGACCTGGTCGACGGCGGAGGCGGAGTCCACCGCCTGGCCGGCCTTGCCGGGCACGACGACCGGCTCGCCGTTGTCGCCGAACTTGACGTAGCCCTCGGTCAGGCCCTGCCCCGAGCCGGCGGCCAGCGTCTCCAGGGCGGCCTTGAGCTTGGCCCGGTCCACCTTGACCTCCGGCGGCACGGCCTTCTCGTCGCCCTTCAGCGAGGTGATCACGTCGACCGGGCTGTACGAGTGCTGGGTGAGCTTGTCCACGGTGGCCGTGGTGTCGAAGCTCAGCCCGGCGACGGCCGGGTCGAGGTCCAGCGTCTGGTCGCCGATCTTCAGCTTGACCGGCTGCTGGCCGGCCTTGCCGACGCTCTCGTCGAGCTGGTGGATGGCCTGGTCGCGGTTGCTGCCGCCGATGTCCGTGCCGAGCACCACGGTGCCCTTGGGGATGTCGGACTGGTTCATCATCAGGCCGGTGCCGTACGCGGCGGCGCCCAGGAAGAGCACACCGCCGACGCCGTAGACGCCGAGCTTGACGAGCTTCTTGCCGGAGCCGCCCCGCTTGGCCTTGGCGGCCTCGGTCTTCGGGGCCGCCGGCTTGGCGGACTCGCCCGGCCGGGGGCCGGGCGCGGGCACCGGGGTGGCGCCGGCCGGGGCCTCGCCGTCCGGGCCGGGGCGGGCGCCCGGGCGCGGCTGGGCCGGGGAGGTGTTGAACGGGTCGGCCGGGGCGGCGGGCTCGCCCTGGCGGCCGGGGGCGCCCGGGAAGAGGCTGCCCGGGGCGGCGCCGCCGTACGGCTCGGCGCCGGCCGGGGGCCGCTGGGCGGCGAACGGGTCGGTGGCGGCCGGGGCGGAGGCGAACAGGCCCGGCTGCGGGGCGCCGTTCTGGGACGGGCCGTTCTGGGGCCGGCCGGATATGGCGGAGGGCGGTGCGGCGTCCTCGCGGATCGGCTCGAAGCCGTCGACCGAGGTGTCCTCCGGGTTCGCACCGCCGGGCGCACCGCCGGCCGGACGACCCTGGCCCTGCGGCTGCGGACGGCCGCCGCCCTGCGGCTTGCGGCGCGGCAGGTCGCGCTTGGGGGCGAAGGGGTCGGCGGGCGCGCCCTGGGCGAACGGGGCGTCCTCGTACACGCCGGCCTCGTCGGCCGGGGTGTCCGGTCCGGCGCCGAACGGCGAGGCGGGCGCACCGGTGGGGCGCGGCGCGGGCGCGGGTGCGGAGGCCTGGGCGGGCAGCGGGCGGCCGCCCTGGCGGGCCGCGCCGGTGCCCTGCTGCTGCGGACGGCCGGCGTTCTGCGGGCGCGCGCCGTTCGGGCGGGCCTCGGCAGCGGGGGCGGGCGATGCGGCCGCGGCCGGTCCGGCGGCGGCCGCAGCCGCGGCGGGGGCGGGCTCGGCGGCCGCGCCCTTCTTCTGGCGCGGCCGGAACCAGGCGCCGGTGGACTCGGACTCCGAGGTGGCCGGCGGGATCTCCCACTCGGGCGGCAGGTTCGGCGGGGTGGCCGTGCGGGGGCTGCCGTCCATCACACCGAGCACGGGGGAGGACGGGGCGGCCGAGCGGTGCCGGGGGCCGGCCGGATCGGCGGCGGGCGGGTTCTCCTCGCCGGGGCCGTCCTCGCTCTTGACGGTGGAGCGGACCACCACCGGCGGGATCGGACGGGAGCCGGGGATGTTGATCCGGACCCGCGTGGTGAGCGTGGTCTCGGTCTTCGGGGCCTCGTCCTCGTCACCCGGCGCCGAGCCCTCGACGGCACCGGCACCCGAGCGGTCGCCGCCGGGGAACCCCGGTGTGCCGTAGGGCGGGGTGCCCGACGGGTAGGCGTCCGGACCCGTGCGCCGAGGCGTCGGGTGGGCGTTCTCAGATTCGCGGCTGCTCAATGCTGCTCTGCTCCGGGTTCGCGGGCGGGCCGTGCGGCGCGACCGCGGGTTCGTGGGCGCCGGGCCTGGCGGGCGGCGGTCGGGTACGGCGTTCTGCGGCACCACCATACTGGGAAGAACTGGGGGGCGAACCGGTTCGGATAAAACCTGATACGTCCGGTTCCTCCGGTATGAGAGTACGACCGGGTGGTCCTGACTGCTCGTCGTACGCGGTACGGTACGCGGCCCCGCGGGGCGGTCAGCGCGGGGGGCCGGGCACTCCGGGGAACCAGCTGGTGCGGGTCGGCAGGGTGGCGCAGATCACGCCCAGGATCGATCCGACGAACAGCCAGGCGAGCGACGTGGCATTGGTCCAGAGCACATTGTCCCCCTCCGGCCGAGGGACCATCAGGAGCAACAGGGCGAGGAACCAGCCGGCCGCGGGCAGCGCCGCGCCGAGCCGGGTGCCGGTCACCCGCAGGCCCGCGTAGAAGGTCGCCGCGGTGGCGGCCAGGGCCAGCAGGACTCCCACGGGCGGCCACAAGGCCTGCACAAATGCTCCGCAGACCGACACCGCGATGCCCAGCAGAAAGAACAGGACATAAGCCGCGATCCGCCCGGCCAGCGGGGGCTGGGGCTCCTTCAGGCGCTCCTCCCGGGTGCCGAGGACGGCCACCGCGATCGACCGGTGGGGCGCCTTCTTCACGGCGGGCCCCTTCTTGTCGGTGGGCGCCTGCTTGTCGGTGGGCGCCTTCTTGTCGGCGGGCCCGGTCATCGGGTGCTCCCCTCGGCGGTGCGGGTCGCGACGGTGTCGTCCGCGACGGCGTCGTCCGCGGTGGTGTCCAGGCCGGCGAAGAGGTCGGTCTCCGGCAGTTGCGGCCCGGCCTGGCCGCGCACCAGCTGGTAGTACTCGGTGGCGACCAGTGGCTGGCCGAGGTTGTTGGAGAGTGCGAACGAGGTGCCGTCCACGGTGATCTGGGTCGCGTGCGCGGCCATCGCGGCGGCCTTGCGGGCGGCGTACGCGGCGCCGTCCAGCACGGTCGTGACCACGGCGTCGTCCACCACGCCGGGGACGTCGGCCGGCTGCGCGACTCCGGGGAACCGCGCCTCGGCGGCGGTCCGGGCGAGGCCCTCCCCGAGCACCGAGCGGGGCATCCGGTTCCAGTACACCTTGGCGATCCGCCAGGCCGGGCCGAGCTCGGGGCGGTACGCCGGGTCGGCGGCCAGGTCGTGCGCGCGCATCGCGACCCGGTGCGCCTGGATGTGGTCCGGGTGCCCGTAGCCGCCGTTCTCGTCGTAGGTGACCAGCACCTGCGGCCGCACCTCGCGGACCACCGCGACCAGGTGGCCGGCCGCCTCGTCCACGTCGGCCTGCCAGAAGCAGTCGGGCACGTCGTTGTCGGGGACGCCCATCATCCCGGAGTCGCGGTAGCGGCCCGCTCCGCCCAGGAAACGGAAGTCGGCGACGCCGACCGCGCGCATGGCGTCGGTCAGCTCGCCGATCCGGTGCTGGCCGAGGGCGTCGTCCCGGTCCGCCGTGAGGTGGGCCAGCTCCGGCGCGATCACCTCGCCGCCCTCGCCGAGGGTGCAGGTCACCAGCGTGACGGTTGCGCCCTCGGCGGCGTACCTGGCCATCGTGGCGCCGTTGCCGATCGACTCGTCGTCGGGGTGGGCGTGGACCAGGAGCAGGCGGCGGCCGGTAGTCATGGGAGGAAGCCTAAGCCGTGTCCGGCGGGGGCCCGGCGGGCGGCCGCGGGGAGTCAGAGCTTCAGGCCGTTGATCATCCCGGCGAGGTTGCTGGTGACCTCGCTGATCGAGGGGGCGATGGAGCTGGACGCCAGGTAGAAGCCCAGGAGCGCACAGACGATCGCGTGCGCGAGCTTCAGACCGGAGCGGCGGATCAGCACCACCACGATGACCAGCAGCAGCATGGCTGCGGAGACGGACAGGGCCATGTCGGCTCACACCCCTTCTCGGGTGCGCCGCCCCTCGGGAGGACGGCGGTCGGGACCGTGGGGACCTTCGGTCGGGTGACCGGGGCCCGGGACGGGGCCGACGATCACTCGCTGGACCAGTCATACCCGATGGGTGAGCGGAGCATTACGTTCAGTGAGTCTGCACACGCCGGGGCGTGGTGGCACGAACGGGGCGCATGGGCCGGTCGGAAGGGGTGTGGGGCCGTTCGGCGCACGCTTGGGGACGATGCTCCGAACGAGTGATCACAATGCACCGGGTGGTGGCACCGGAACGTCATAGGGTCTGGTGCCATGACCTCCCACACCCCTGCGGACACCTTCCCGAGGCAGTACGCGCGCACCCTGCGCTACACCGTCGGCGCTCCCCGGTCGTTCTCCGTCGCATCCGACGGCTCCCGGGTCGTCTTCCTCCGTTCGCGCTCCGGCAGCGACCGCGCCAACCTGCTCTGGACCCTCGACACCGCCACCGGCGAGGAGCGGATTGCCGCCGACCCGGCCGTCCTGCTCGGCGGCGGCGAGGAGGACCTCTCGCCGGCCGAGAAGGCCCGCCGCGAGCGCAGCCGCGAGGGCTCCGCCGGCATCGTCGGCTACGCCCTGGACGGCGCCGGCACCCTGGCCGCCTTCGCCCTGTCCGGCCGGCTCTTCACCGCCGACCTGGTGGCCGGCACCACCACCGAGCTGCCCGCCGAGGGCCCGCTGCTGGACCCGCGGCTCTCCCCGGACGGCACCTTCGTCGCGTACGCCAACACCGCCGGCGAGCTGCGGCTCACCCGCACCGACTCGACCGCCGACTGGGCCTTCGCCGAGCCGGACGGCCCGAACGTGACCTGGGGTCAGGCCGAGTTCATCGCCCAGGAGGAGATGGACCGCGACCGCGGCTTCTGGTGGTCCCCGGACAGCGACCGGCTGCTGGTCGAGCGCGCCGACGACAGCCCGGTGCGCCGCTGGTGGATCGCCGACCCGGCCAACCCCGGCAGCGAGCCCGCCGAGATCGCCTACCCGGCCGCCGGCACCGCCGACGCCGAGGTCGGACTCTGGGTCCTCGGGCTGGACGGCACCCGGGTCGAGGTCGACTGGGACCGCGCCGCCTTCCCGTACCTGGCCCGGGTGCACTGGTCGAAGGGCGGCGTGCCGCTGCTGCTCGTCCAGGCCCGCGACCAGCGCAGCCAGCGGATCCTGGGTGTGGACGTGGAGACCGGCGTCACCGAGGTGCTGCACGAGGAGCGCGACGACGCCTGGCTGGAGCTGTTCCCGGGCGTCCCGGCCTGGACGCCGGACGGCAAGCTGGTCCGGATCAGCGACATCGAGGAGGTGCGCGAGGCCCCGCAGCAGGGCGGTGACGGGCCACGGGAGGGCGTCCGGGCGCTGGTGATCGGCGACCAGGCCGTCACCGGGGCCGACCTGCACCTGCGCTCGGTCCTCGCCGTGACGGCCGACGAGGTCTTCTTCACCGCCTCCGGCGGTGCCGGCGAGACCGACCCCGAGCCCGGCTGGATCGCCGTCGGCCGCATCGGCCACGACGGCAAGCGGCTCGGCTGGGAGGCCGCCAACGGCCGCCCGTTCACCTCCGTCACCAGCGCCGTGCACGCGGCCGGGATCACCGTCCGGGCCACCGCCGAGCCCGACCTGCCCGGCACGCTGGTCCAGGTCGCCCGCGACCTGCCGGAGGGCGTGGTGGTGGACGACATCGCCACCATCGAGTCCTACGCCGAGACCCCGGTGATCACCGCCCGCCCGGTCTTCCGCTACGCCGGCGAACGCCGCATCCCCGCCGCGGTCTTCCTGCCCACCGGCTACGACCGGGAGCGGGACGGCCTGCTGCCCGTCCTGATGGACCCGTACGGCGGTCCGCACGGCCAGCGCGTCGTCCAGGCGCACAACCCGCACCTCAACTCCCAGTGGTTCGCGGACCAGGGTTTCGCGGTGATCGTCGCCGACGGGCGCGGCACCCCCGGGCGCGGTCCGGCCTGGGAGAAGTCGATCGCGTTCGACTTCGCCGGCGCCACCCTCGACGACCAGGTGGACGCGCTGCACGCGCTCGCCGGGGAGTTCCCGCTCGACCTCGGCCGGGTCGCCATCCGCGGCTGGTCGTACGGCGGCTACCTCTCCGCGCTCGCCGTGCTGCGCCGCCCGGACGTCTTCCACGCGGCCGTCGCCGGCGCCCCGGTGACCGACTGGGAGCTGTACGACACCCACTACACCGAGCGCTACCTCGGCCACCCCGCCGAGCGGCCCGAGGTGTACGCGGCCAACTCGCTCAGCGGGTACGCGGCCGGGCTGGAACGCCCGCTGATGATCATTCACGGCCTCGCGGACGACAACGTGGTGGCCGCGCACACCCTGCGGCTCTCCTCCGCCCTGCTCGCGGCCGGCCGCCCGCACACGGTGCTGCCGCTGTCCGGCGTGACGCACATGACCCCGCAGGAGGAGGTCGCGGAGAACCTGCTGCTGCTCCAGGTCGACTTCGTCAGGAAGTCGCTGGGGATCTGACCCCCACCCCTGGCAGCCTGCGGCTGCGGCGGCCGGTACCCGTGACCCGGGTGCCGGCCGCCGGCATGACATCCGTCATGCCGAAGGCACGACGGCGGGCACTGACGCCGTACCGGGCCCGCGCGGAACCCTGAGGTGGTGCGAACGACACCAGCAGGGGAGAGGACCGGGGCGATGAGCGCGGAGGTGGCCGCCTTCCGGGGCGTCGGCAAGAACTACGGGCGGGTGCGGGCCGTCGACGGGCTGGACCTGGTGCTGCGGCCGGGGGAGACCGTCGCCCTGCTCGGCCCGAACGGCGCGGGCAAGTCCAGCAGCCTGGACCTGCTGCTCGGCCTGCGCGAGCCGGACCGCGGCACCGTCTCGCTGTTCGGCGGCGCCCCCCGCGCGGCGATCGCGGCCGGCCGGGTCGGCGCGATGCTGCAGAGCGGCGGGCTGATGGCCGACGTCAAGGTCCGCGAGCTGGTGAGGCTGGCCTGCGACGTCCACCCGCGCGGCCGGGCCGTCCGGGAGGTGCTGGAGGACGCCGGGATCACCGACCTGGCCGAGCGCCGCGTGGACCGGCTCTCCGGCGGCCAGGAGCAGCGGGTCCGCTTCGCCCTGGCGATCGCCGGCGCCAGCGACCTGATCGTCCTGGACGAGCCCACCACCGGTATGGACGTCTCCGTCCGGAAGGCGTTCTGGTCGAGCATGCGGGCGCAGGCCGACGCCGGGCGCACGGTGCTGTTCGCCACCCACTACCTGGAGGAGGCGGACTCGATCGCCGACCGCGTCCTCGTCCTGCACCGCGGCCGGCTGATCGCCGACGGCACCTCCGCCGAGATCAAGGCGAAGGCCGGGGCCCGCCGGATCACCTTCGAACTTCACGAGGCGGACGGCCCGTTCGACGAGTCGTCGCTGCGCGCCCTGCCCGGCACGCTGGCGCTGGATGTCAGCTCCCGGGTGCCGGGGGTGCGGACGGTCCGGATCCGGACCGCGGACGCCGACGCGGGCGTCGCCGGACTCTACCGGGCGGGCCTGTACCCGCGCGGCCTGGAGGTCACCGGCCTGGGCCTGGAACAGGCCTTCCTCACCATCACCGGCGAGCAGGACGCCGCCGGCACCAGCGAGCTCACGACGGAGGCCGTGCGATGACCACCCTGATCCGGCTGGAGGTCCTGCGCACCCTGCGCAACAAGAAGTACCTGCTCTTCACGGTCCTCTACCCGGCGCTGATGTACTTCTTCTTCATCCACGCGTACGGCACCGACACCTCGGCCGGCGGCCTGCCGGTGAAGAACTACTTCATGGTGTCGATGGCCACCTTCGGGGCCGTCGGTTCGGTGCTGACCGGCACCGCGCAGCGGATCTCGCTGGAGCGCCGGAGCGGGTGGACCAGGCAGCTGCGGCTGACCGCGCTGCCCGGCCGCGCGTACACCGTGGCGAAGATCGCCGCCAGCGCGGTGACCACGCTGCCCGCGATCCTGGTGGTGTTCGTGGTCGGCGCGGCCCAGGGCGTGCAGCTGGGCGCGGGGCAGTGGGCCGGCCTGGTGGCGGCGCTCTGGCTGGGGAGCTTCGTCTTCGCGGCGCTGGGGGTGGCGTTCGGCTACGCGGCCGCGCCGGACTCGGTGCAGACCATCGTGATGATCGCCTACATGGCGATGGCGCTCTTCGGCGGGACGTGGTTCCCGGTGACCGGCACGCTGGAGACGGTCGCGCGGTTCAACCCGGTGTACCTGTACAACAGGCTGGCCACCTTCACCCGGCCCGGGCACTCGCTCGACCTGGTCGCGGTGGCCGGACTGACCGGCTTCCTGGTGCTCTTCACCGCCGCCGCGGCCGCGCTGTACCGCCGGGACACCCGGCAGGCATGATGGCGTCCATGTCAGACACGCCCCTCACCAGCCGATCCGACGAGCAGCCGGAGACGGGGGCGGGGCGGGTGTCGTTCATGAACGTCCCCGGGGCGCCGGTGGAGTCCAGGCGGCAGCTGCTGGTCAAGGTCAGCTGGATGCTGCTCTGGATGGTCTACCTGGCCTACCCGGTGGGCGACCTGCTCCAGCAGAAGCACACGACGGCCGCCACGGTGGCCGGCTGGGCCGCCCTGGTCGCCTTCGTCGGCGCCTACGTCAGCCTGGTGGTCTTCCGCTCCCGGCCCGGGGCGCCGCCGCGGGCCGCGCAGGCGGTGGTGGCGATGATGGTCGTCATCGCGGTCGTCGCCGCCTTCGGCCTCGGCACCTCCTGGCTGACGCTGTTCACCTACGCCTCGGTGGCGGTCGCGATCATCGCGCCGCCGCGGTACGGCCTCGCCGGAGTGGGCGCGATGGCCGGGCTCACCGTGGTGGTCGGGCTGCTCAGCCACGCCGACCCCGGGGCGATCCCCACCATCGGGCTCACCGCCTTCCTCTCCGGCGTCGCGATGACCGGGCTCCAGCGGCTGGTCACCACCATGCGGGAGCTGCGCGAGGCCCGGGCTGCCGTGGCCCACCTCGCCGCCTCCGAGGAGCGCCTGCGGCTGGCCCGGGACCTGCACGACCTGCTCGGGCACTCGCTGTCGCTGATCACGCTGAAGAGCGAGCTGGCCGGCCGCCTCATGGACGGCGGCAACGAAGGGGCGGCGCGGGCGCAGGTCGCCGACATCGAGCAGGTGGCCCGGCAGTCCCTGATCGACGTCCGGGAGGCCGTGACCGGGTTCCGCCGGCCCACCCTGCCGGTCGAACTCGCCGCCGCCCGTACGGCGCTGGCGGCCGCACAGGTCCATCTGGAGGCGGCGCCGGAACTGGTCGACGCCTGGCCGGGGCTGGCCCAGGAGGAGGCGGGCGCGCTGGCCTGGGCGCTGCGCGAGGCGGTCACCAACATCGTCCGGCACGGTGACGGCGCCACGCTCTGCACCGTGCGGGGGGACGAGGTGTGGGAGGGCGGCGGCGAGCGGTACGCCGTCCTGGAGATCGCCGACAACGGTGCCGGGCCGGGCAAGTCGGCGCCGGGGAACGGGCTCTCCGGACTCGACGAGCGGCTGGCGCTGGTCGGCGGCCGGCTGGAGACCGGGCCGGGCGAGCGCGGGAGGGGCTTCCGGCTGCGGGCGCTGGTGCCGCTGCGGGAGGTCTCCAGCCCCGCGGCCAACGCTTCCTAGGCGTCGGGGAGTTCGAGGACGAAGCGGGCGCCGCGCGGGGAGGGGCGACCCGCAGGGTGCCGCCGCGCCGGGTCACGGTGTCGGCCGCGACGGCCAGTCCGGGGCCGCTGCCGCCGGCGTCCCGGCCGCGCGCCTCGTCGAGCCGGGTGAACGGCTCGAAATGCACACGCCCCGGGCCGTGCGGGCGGCCGGGCGGAGCCGGGGCCGGAACCGAACCCGTCCGGGCGGGCGTCTGCCAGTCATGCCCACTGCTCTCGTACTCGGAATCGACCCGCATGCCGTGCCGGGCACGGACGGTGACGCCCTGCGGGCGGCCCTCGACGCCGAACTCGCCCGCTTCGGCGATCACGGCATCGAGGCGGCCATGACCTTGATCCCCTTGGACGAATCCGCCGAAGCCACGGTGATCGCGGCCCTGGGCTCGCGCGCGTGGGACGTCGTGGTCATCGGCGGTGGCATCCGCAAGACCGAACAGCTCCTGCCGCTCTTCGAGCAGGTCGTCAACCTGACCCGCCGCCATGCCCCGGGCGCCGCGATCGCTTTCAACACCAACGGCGGCAACAGCGTCGAGGCCGCCCGGCGCTGGCTGTAGCGGTGCCGGTGGAGCGGGAGGCCGGTCCGGCCTCCTACTCCACGTGCTCCCCGGCGAGCAGGCCCGGCAGCTCGCGCATGTCGTGGAACACCACCGTCCCCGGGCCCTCCAGCAGCGCGGCGTCCGTCAGGCCGCCCGCGTAGCCGAAGGCGCGCATGCCGGCCGCGCGGGCGGCCTGGACGCCGGGGCGGCTGTCCTCGACCACCGCGCAGGCCGCCGGGTCGACGCCCATCCGCCGGGCCGCGTACAGGAAGAGGTCCGGTGCGGGCTTGCCGTGGGCGACCTCGGTGGCGCTGTGGATGCGGCCGGCGAAGCGCTCGTAGAGCCCGGTGCGCCCCAGGGTGTGCCGCATCTTCTCGTGCGAGCCGCTGGAGGCGACGCAGGTCGGCAGGGTGATCGCGTCCAGTGCCCCGGGCAGGCCGTCGACGGCCTCCAGCCGGGTGTCCACCTCCTCCCGGTGGAGCTGTTCGAACCGCTGCCACCACAGCGCCGCCGTCTCCGCGCCGAGGCGCTCCTCGATCTGTGCGCCGATCGACGCCTGCGAGCGGCCGATGAACCGCGCGATCACCTCGGCCTCGGTGAGCGGCCAGCCCAGCTCCGCCCCCAGCGCGATCTGGACGCGGGCGGCGATGCGCTCGCTGTCGACGAGGACGCCGTCGCAGTCGAATATGACGAGTTCAATCGGCTTGATCATCCCGGCAGCCTAGGGCCCTTCGTCGAACTCCCGTCGTCCGCCGGGCAGACGGGGGTCCGAGGACGGGGCCGGTGCCGCCGGTGTCCGGCCGGGCGGCTATGCGCCGGTCCGGGCCCGCAGCGCCCGGGTGAACCAGCCGAACACCGCGGCCAGGCTCTCCGGCACCGGCCAGCCGTTGATCACCGACAGCAGCTGCCAGTACCGCTCGGCGCGCGGGTCGCCGGCCGTCTCCAGCCGCCGCAGCAGCCAGTGGCGCAGCTCCGCGTCGTCCGGCCGGCCGAAGGTTTCGGCGTACTGCGCGGTGAGGCCGTCCACCACCGCGTCGGCTGCCGCGGACTCCGGGGCGACGCGGGCCGCGAGCGCCGCCCCGACCCGCTCGCGGACGGTCGTCGTGAGCGCGTGGTGCAGCCCGCCGGGGTCGCCCGCGGCGCGTTCGGCTGCCTGGTGCTCCGCCATCCTCCGCACCGAGGCGCGGAACCCGTCGTCCTGGACCAGTTCGCCCAACTCCACCCAGGCCTCGACCTGTGGGGCGCTCGGCTCGTCGGGCAGCTCCGGCATGGCCGCGCGCATCATCGCGACGAACTCCGGGTTGGCGTCCAGGCCGCCGAACGCCTCGTCGATGAAGTCGCCGATCAGGCGCCGCCGTTCGGCGTCCGAGAGCTTGGCCAGCTTGTGCATGAGTCTCATCTCCTCTGGTGTCGAGCCGCGTTCGGCCACCGCCCGCAACACCGCACGGCGCAGCCGGAGCGTGCGGATCTGCACGTCCAGCGCCTCGGCGTGCGCGGCGGCGACCTCCCGAAGCGGTGCTTCCCGCTCCAGTACCCGCCGGACGGTGGCGAGGTCGAGTCCCAGCTCGCGCAGCGTCCGTAGCAGGTCGAGCCGGGCAAGGGCGTGGACGTCGAAGCGGCGGTAGCCGGCCGGCGTCCGGCCGGCGGGGGGTACGAGCCCCTCGTCGGCGTAGAAGCGGATCGCCTTGACCGTCAGCCCGGTCCGCCGGGCCAACTCGCCGATCGAGTACCGCACATCGTCGTCGTCCACGTGCTCCACTCTGGCGTCTCCCCCTACCGGAGACTCAAGCGGATTCTCCGGGGGCGCACGCGTCCGGCGTCCGGGCGGGCCGCGTCCGCGGTGCCGGGCCTGCGCCGGCCGGTCGGTGGGGCGGACCCGGGCACCCCCCGTCCGCCGCCGGTCCGGTAGCGATCTTGTCCCGGGTGGCCGGACGTCCCTAGGCTGACCCGATGGGACTCTTCGACGCATTGACCGGTACCAGGCACCCCGGCGGCGGTGTCGCCCCGCGTTCCGCCGAGGACGTCCGGGCGGCGCTGCTCGGGCTCAACGGGCCCGACGTGCCCTTCGTGGTCCGGAACGGCACCGCCTCCGAGGGCGCCGACCTGGTGGCGGAGTGGCGGATCCGGGATCCCGCCTGGCGCACCTTCTTCGCCCGGACCCAGCCGGCCCGGACCGTCACGACCCGGATGCGGCTGGTCCCGGCCGGCCACGAGGTCCGTGCCCTCGACGAGCAGCAGGAGGTCACCTGGGTCGGGGACACGCCGAGGCCGGCGTCGTCGCGCGAGTACTCCCGAGGGCGGGTGACCACGGTCTCGCGGGACTGGAAGGTCGACCGCGGGGCCGACGGCCGCCTGCAGGCGACGGAGGTGTCCCGCTTCGACACCGGGGAGATGAAGGGCCTGCTGCAGGAGGCGGTCCTCGGTGCGGGATGGACCTGGCGCGGTGTGCTCTTCAGGCTGTGACCGACCTGCCGTAGCGGTGGCGCGGCACCGGCCCGCCCGTGCGCTGCCGAGGCCCCGTCGGGCAGGCTCTAGGGTCGGCTCCCATGAGTGAGATTCAGAGCGGTGCCGCCCCCTCCGTCCGCGTACTGCTGGCGGAGGACCAGGGCATGGTCCGGGAGGCGCTGGCCGCGCTGCTCGGGCTGGAGGGGGACATCGACGTCGTCGCGCAGGTGGGCCGGGGCGACGAGGTGGTGGCGGCGGCGATCGCCAACGACGTGCAGGTCGCGGTGCTGGACATCGAGATGCCCGGGATGACCGGCATCGACGCGGCGGCGGCGCTGCGGAAGGAGCGGCCGCAGACCAAGGTGGTGATCGCGACCACCTTCGGCCGGCCCGGCTACCTGCGGCGGGCGATGGAGTCCGGCGCGGACGCCTTCCTGGTGAAGGACGCCCCGGCGTCCGAGCTGGCCGAGGCGATCCGCCGGGTGCTGCGCGGCGAGCGGGTGATCGACCCGGTGCTGGCCGCCGCCGCGCTCGCGGAGGGGGCCAACCCGCTGACCGCCCGCGAGCGGGACGTGCTGGCGGCCGCCGCCGACGGTGCGGTGAACGCGGACATCGCCAAGCGGCTGCACCTCTCCGAGGGGACGGTGCGCAACTACCTGTCGATGGCGATCCAGAAGACCGAGGCCCGCAACCGCACCGAGGCGGTCCGGATCGCCCGCGAGAAGGGCTGGCTGTAGGGCAGGGCGGAAGGGTCGGCCGCGGGGCCGGGCCGTGGGGCCCGTTCCCGGACTCCTGCCCGTTCCCGGACTCCCGCCCGCCTCCGGGCGGACGACGGGAGTCCGGGGACGGGCGCTAGTTCAACCGGTGCCGGGCCGCCCGGGCGTCCAGGCGGACGCGGGAGGCGGTGTCCGGATCGAAGGCGTCCAGGATCTCCGCGTACGCGTCCATCTCGGCCGAGCCGGCGAGGAAGTCGCCGGTGCGGACCAGCAGCTCGGCCCGTTCCAGGCGGAGCTGCGCCGGGTGACGGGGGAGGAGCAGGGCGAGCTCGGTGGCCCAGAGCTGGGTGCGGGCGTGCTCGGGGCGGTCGGCGGCCCAGGCCCGGATGTTGCCGAGCACCCGGTGGACGATGTCCAACGGCTGCGCGGGGGTGAGCAGTTCGGTGGTGAACCGGTGGCCGGTCCGGCCGACCAGGGCGGCCACGTCGTCCAGGTCGAGCAGCCGCCCGCCGTGGAACGGGTCGGCGAAGACGTACTCCGCCTCGCCGCCCGGGCCGCCGACCGCGACGATGAAGTGACCGGGCAGGGCCACGCCGTGGACGGTCAGCCCGGCCCGCCGGGCGACGGCCGTCCACACCAGCGAGAGCGTGATCGGCAGCCCGCGGCGGCGCCGCAGCACCTCCGGGAGCAGCGAGGACTCCAGCCTCCGGTAGTCGGACTGCCGCCCGTGGAACCGCTCGCGCCCGCCCAGGACGGCGGCCAGCAGCGCCGCGGTCTCCTCCGGCCCGGCCGGCGCGCGCTCGGCGACGGCCTGCCGGACGGCGGCGGCATGCCGTTCGAACGCCGCCTCGCAGGCGGCCAGCAGGGCCTCCAGGGTGGGCGGGTCCGAGGGGTCGTCGGGGTCCGGGGCCGGGCTGTGCTCGGCGGCGGCGAGCAGGCAGAGCAGCACCGGATCGGGATGCTCGGCCCGGGCCTCGGTCCGGAAGCGTGCTCTGCTCTGCTCGGTCACGGTGGCTGCGACGGCTTTCGTACGACGGGCGGACAACAGACGGGCGGACAACAGACGGGCGTACGGGCGTACAGGCGGTACGGGCGGGCGGACGGCCCCGGGAGCGTTCTACCCCCGGGGAAGGCGTGCGTAGTGGTAAGTGTGACTGGTCGTGAAGCCAAGTCCGTCATAGAGCGCGATCGCAGCGTCGTTCTCGGCCTCGACCTGGAGGTACGCACCGGTGGCGCCCTCCTCGGCGGCGCGGGCCGCGAGCACCGCCATCACCGCGGAGGCCAGGCCGGCCCGGCGGGCGTACGGGGCGACCTCGACCGCGCCGAAGCCGGCCCACGGGCCGTCGATGACGCAGCGTCCGATGGCCAGCGGCGGCTGCCCGGGCTCGCCGGGCACGGTGGCGAACCAGACCGACGGGCCGCCGTGGACCACCCGCCCGGCCGCCTCCTCCACCGCAGGGTCGTCGGTCACCCGCCGGTACAGCGACATCCATTCGGTGCCCGCCGTGCGTGCGAGCCGGACGCGGTCCAGCGCGGGACGGGATCCCTGCCGGGCCAGCGGCGCCAGCCCGGCGACCCGCACCAGGGTCGGCGAGTACGCCGCGCCCAGCCGGTCCAGTTGGGCCCGCAGCCCCTCGGGCGAGCCGGGGGCGCTGACCTCGACCCAGGCCGGCAGCCCGCGCGCCGCGTACCAGTCCTGCACGGCGGCGAGCGCCGCGCCGAGCGGCAGTCCGGGGTCGCCGAGCGTCTGGACGGAGTTGGCCCGCCGGGTGAACCCGGCCGAGGCGCGCAGCGTCCACGCGCCGAGCGACTCCTGCTCGACGGCGGGCCACCCGCGGGCGGCGATCCGCTGGAGTTCGGCCGGCGTGGCGGCCGGCAGCGGGGCCCGCCGGGCCGGGAAGAGCGGCACCACCTTGCCCGCGACCAGCAGGTTCTCGTCGAAGGAGACCGGGGCACCGCTGCGCGGGGCGACCGTCAGCCCACGATCGTCCCAGGATGTGAGAACGCCGATCACATCGCGGAACACCGGCCGATCGTCCGCGATCTCCGCGACACGCCGGACGGAAACCCGTCGTCCCACGTCAGCGCGGTCTATCCGGACCTCGGGACGGTCCTGAACCGGTCCGCCAGCCGCCATGTGGGCACCTCCTGTGCATTTGCGGTCTCCGACCCGCGATACTAGGGGCGGGCATCGACGACGCCGCGCTCACCCGCGCACGCGAGCAGAACAGAACGGGCCGCAAGGGCCCTTCCGAGGAGGAACGACAGCGTGACCTACGTCATCGCGCAGCCTTGTGTCGACGTCAAGGACAAGGCGTGCATCGAAGAGTGCCCGGTTGACTGCATCTACGAGGGCGAGCGATCGCTCTACATCCACCCGGATGAGTGTGTCGACTGTGGCGCTTGCGAGCCGGTCTGCCCGGTCGAGGCGATCTTCTACGAGGACGACACTCCGGAGGAGTGGAAGGACTACTACAAGGCGAACGTCGAGTTCTTCGACGACCTCGGTTCGCCCGGTGGTGCCTCGAAGCTCGGCCTGATCGAGCGTGACCACCCGTTCATCGCCGCTCTGCCGCCGCAGAACGCCGACCACTGACGATCGGTGGCAACAGAGCTGTGAGCACCAACGACAGCACGCACGCGCCGTTCCCGGGCCACCCGGGGGCGGCGCGCCGCGTTTCCGACCTCCTGCCGGTCTTCCCCTGGGACAAGCTGGAGCCGTACAAGCGGACCGCGCTCGCCCACCCCGGCGGCCTCTGCGACTTCTCGGTGGGCACCCCGGTGGACCCGGTCCCCGAGGTGGTCCAGAAGGCGCTGGCCGCCGCGACCGACACGCCCGGCTATCCGACGGTCTGGGGACCGGTCGAGCTGCGCGAGGCGATCGCCGGCTGGCTGCGCCGCCGGGTCGGTGCCGAAATCGGCCCCGAGGCGGTCCTGCCGACGGTCGGCTCCAAGGAGCTGGTGGCCTGGCTGCCGACCCAGCTCGGCCTCGGCCCGGGCGACCAGGTCGCCTACCCGCGCCTGGCCTACCCGACCTACGAGGTGGGCGCGCGGCTCTGCGGCGCCGAGCCGGTCGAGTACGACTCGGTGGACGAGCTGGACGGCTCGCGGGTGCGCCTGCTCTGGGTCAACTCGCCGTCCAACCCGACCGGCCGGGTGCTCGGCAAGGACGAGCTGCGCCGCGCCGTGGAGTGGGCCCGGGAGCACCGGGTGCTGCTGGTCAGCGACGAGTGCTACCTGGAGCTGGGCTGGGAGGCCGACCCGGCCTCCGTCCTGCACCCGGACGTCTGCGGCGACGGCCACGAGGGCCTGCTGGCCGTGCACTCGCTCTCCAAGCGCTCCAACCTGGCCGGCTACCGCGCCTCCTTCGTGGCGGGCGACCCGGTGGTGGTCGGGGAGCTGCTGGAGGTGCGCAAGCACGGCGGCATGATCGTCCCGGCGCCGGTCCAGGCGGCGACGGTCGCGGCGCTCGCGGACGACGCGCACGTGGCCGAGCAGCGCGGGCGGTACGCGGCCCGGCGCTCGGCGCTGCGGGCCGCGCTGGAGGCGTACGGCTTCCGGGTGGAGCACTCGGAGGCGAGCCTGTACCTGTGGGCGACCCAGGACCGGCCGTGCTGGGAGACGGTGGCCGAACTGGCCGGGCTGGGCATCCTGGTGGCGCCCGGCGACTTCTACGGGCCGGCCGGTGAGCGGTTCGTGCGGGTCGCGTTCACCGCGACCGACGAGCGGGTCGCGGCCGCCGTGGAGCGGCTGCGCGCCTGACCGCGGGCACGACGAAGGGGGCCGGCGTCCGGGACGGGACGCCGGCCCCCTTTCGCGTCGGGACGGGGATCAGCCGATCGGCAGGCCGCCGAGGCCACCGCCGCCGAGACCGCCGAGACCGCCGAGGCCGCCGAGCAGGCCGGTGATCGGGGAGAGGCCGGCCAGCGGGGAGTTCGGGCCGAGGTCGGCGCCGCCGAGGCGGTTGGCCGAGCCGTGCTCGGCCAGGCCCAGCACGTCGGCGCCGGGCAGGGCGGACGTGGCCTCGGCCGGCAGCGCCCGGCCCAGCGCGCCGAGCGGCAGCGCGTCGGTGACGGCGTTGGCGCCGGGGACGGCACCGGTGAGCGCGCCCGTGCCGGGCAGGCCCTGGGTCAGACCGGCGGTCTGCGAGAGCCCGCCGACCGGGTTGGCACCGGCCCCGGCGCTGCGGCCGGCCGCGCCGTGGCCGCCGGTGACGGCGTCGCCGACCTTGCCGGCCAGCGCGGAGGCGACCTTCGGGGTGATGGCGGAGAGCTCGCCGGTGGTGGCGGCCGTCTTGTCGACCGGGGCGGTGAGCGAACCGGCCTTCTCGTTGGCCTCGGGGAGCTGGTGGGCGACGATGTTGCCGGTGGCGTCGGAGGCGGCCGGCACGCCCGCGGCGACGGTCGCGGCGCCGGTGTTCCCGGCGGCCCGGCCCAGCTCGTGGGTGGTGTGCTGCAGGGTGGAACCCGCGTCGGTGCTGGTCAGCTGGCCCAGCGGGGCGGCCAGGTCGGACTTGGGCAGCAGGGCGTCGGCGGCGGACGCGGAGCCGGCCGCGACCAGCGGGGTCGCGCCGGCCGCCACGAGCAGCGCGGCCTGGGCGATCCGGCGCGTGAGGGGGTGAGACATGGGGCTCCTCGAAGGGTCTGGGTCCGTCCCGTCCGCCGGGCGGACGAGGGTATTACCGCTTCAGAAGCCAGAAGGTTTCGGCCGGAGCAAGGAAAAGAACAGGCCGACGATCGGATGGTATGCCTGATGCCGGGGGTGCCGGCCGGCCCGGCGGCGGGGGTGCGCGCACGGCGGGCCAAGGCAGAGACGGTTCTGCACCCCGGGCCGCCGCAACCGATCCGCCGTCCACCGGGGTTGACCCGAATCACCCGTCCGGCGGCAACCCGGACACCAGTGCGTCAGCGCGTGACGGCACCCGTCCCCGCGCCCTCACGGACGGGTGTCCTGCTCTTGCCGCCACGCCCCTCGCGGACGGGCGCCACGCCCCTCGTGGACGGGCGCCACGCCCTCGCCGCGGACGGGCGCAGCGCTCCCGCCGCCGGCGCGGCTACGCCTTCGCCGGTCCCGCCAGCGAGACCAGCACCAGCTTGGTCGAGGTGCCGGTCGGCTGCGGCTTCCAGCCGTCCTCGGACTTGGCCTTGCGCCAGATCTTCCCGTCGTACGCGACCGTCTCGATGCCCAGCTGCTGCGCCTGCGCCACCGCCCAGTGCGCCACCGCCCAGCCGTTCTCGCGCTCGGCGTCCGGGCCGGCGTCGGTGCTGGCGGCCGGGTCCGGGGTGAGTGAGACGGCGCTCTCGGCGCCCTTGATGGAGGAGGAGTAGCCGGTGGCCGGCGACACCGTGCGGCCGAACTCGCGGCGCACCCGGTCGCTGAGCACCTGCGCCCGGTCCGGCCGGCCGGCCGGGGTGGCGGAGGCCGCGGCGGCGGGAACGGCCGATGCGGACGCGGCCGCCGAGGCGGTGTCGTCCGGGTCCGGCTCGGCGAAGTCGTGCACCACGCAGTTGAGCGAGGCCGCCTCGCGGCCGGTCAGCGCGGAGGCCAGCAGGGTCGCCTTGGTCTCGTGCTTGGCGTACGCCTGCGGGTAGCCGCTCTTCTGCACCTGCTGGGCCGCGTCGGTCAGCGGCAGCCGGGTGTAGCCGGGGACCTTGACCAGGCCGTCCAGGAACTTGTTGGTCGCGTAGACCGGGTCGCTGATCTGCTGCGCGGTGCCCCAGCCCTGCGAGGGCCGCTGCTGGAACAGGCCGACCGAGTCCCGGTCGCCGCCGGTCAGGTTGCGGATCTTGGACTCCTGCATCGCGGTCGCCAGCGAGATGGTCACCGCCCGGTCCGGGAGGCCGCGGGCGTGGGCCACGGCGGCGATCGTCGCCGCGTTGGCCGCCTGCGGGACTTCGAGCGTGCCCTCGCCGGCCGCCGTCTTCACCCTGCAGCCCTCGGGCGTCAGCAGCTTCTGGTCGCGCAGCCAGAACAGGCCCACGGCGACGACCGCGAGCACCACCAGCCCGATCAGCACCGCGCGCAGCGGCCTGCGGCGCCGCCCGGGCGTCGTGTCGCCGCCCTGCCCGCCGCTCCTCTTCCTGGCCACCGCCGCCCCTCTCCACCGTGCTTTCTGCTCCGACACCGTACCCACTCGGACGGATGTGCGGCGCCCGCGGTTCTCGGATTCGCGGCGGCGCCGTCCGCGGCCACCGCCCCACCCGCCCGCGGTTCACGGCCGCCACCGCCCGCGGGACTAGGCTGGACGACCATGAGCAGCCCGAAGACGCCCCTGGACCTCACCCTCGACGGCGGCGCGCTGACCGCCCGGCTCGTCGACTTCCCGTCGGTCAGCGGCGACGAGCAGGCGCTCGCCGACGCCGTGGAGACCGCCCTGCGGGCCTACCCGCACCTCACCGTCGACCGGTACGGCAACAACGTCGTCGCCCGGACGAACCTGGGCCGCGCCGAACGCGTCCTGCTCGCCGGCCACCTGGACACCGTGCCGATCGCCGACAACGTGCCGTCCTACGTCGAGGGCGACCTGCTCTACGGCTGCGGCACCTCCGACATGAAGTCCGGCGTCGCCGTCCAGCTCCGGCTGGCCGCGACCCTGCCCGAGCCCAACCGGGACCTCACCTACGTCTTCTACGACTGCGAGGAGGTGGAGGCCCACCGCAACGGCCTCGGCCACCTGGCCAAGGAACACCCGGACTGGCTGGCCGCCGACTTCGCCGTGCTGATGGAGCCCAGCGGCGCCACCGTCGAGGGCGGCTGCCAGGGCACCCTGCGGGTGCAGGTCCGGCTGACCGGCGTGCGCGCCCACGCGGCCCGCAGCTGGCTCGGCGACAACGCCATCCACCACGCCGCCGAGGTGCTCACCCGGCTCGCGGCGTACGAGCCCCGCCGGGTGGAGATCGACGGCCTGGAGTACCGCGAGGGCCTCAACGCCGTGCGCATCGACGGCGGCGTGGCCGGCAACGTGATCCCCGACGAGTGCGTGGTGACGGTCAACTTCCGCTACGCGCCGGACCGCAGCGAGGCGGACGCCGAGAAGCACGTCCGCGAGGTCTTCGACGGCTTCGAGGTGGTCGTCACCGACTCCGCGCCGGGGGCGCTGCCCGGCCTCGCCCAGCCCGCCGCGCAGGCCTTCCTGGCTGCGACCGGGGGCGTCGCCCGGGCCAAGTTCGGCTGGACCGACGTCGCCCGGTTCAGCGCGCTCGGCGTCCCCGCGGTCAACTACGGCCCCGGCGACCCGAACCTGGCGCACAAGCGCGAGGAGCACTGCTCGCTCACGGCCATCGCCGAGACCGAGGACCGGCTCCGCGCCTGGCTGACCAGCTGACCGGTCCGACGGGCGGACCGGAGGAGCGGCAGCTGAACGCCATCTTCCGGTCGCCCAACCGACCTTCCACCGTTGCCTGAAAACCGGGATCAACGGGCGTAGGGTTTCGTCATGACAGGCACTGGAGACGAAAAGCACTACGGTCACGGTCCCGAGCGGGTGGGCGAGCCGCGCCCGAAGAAGGCATGGCCCGAGAAGCAGAAGGGCCCGGTGCTGGTGCGCCGGGACCAGGTCGGCGAGAGCACGACGGACCAGCGCCTGCTGGACACCACGGGCCCGACCGACTGGCTCCACACCGATCCGTGGCGGGTCCTGCGGATCACCTCCGAGTTCGTCGAGGGCTTCGGCGCGCTCGCCGAACTCCCGCCCGCGATCAGCGTCTTCGGCTCGGCCCGGACGGCGGTCGACTCGCCCGAGTACGCGGCCGGCGTGGCCATCGGCCGGGCACTGGCCGAGGCCGGCTACGCGGTGATCACCGGCGGCGGTCCCGGGGCGATGGAGGCGGCCAACCGCGGCGCCTCGGACGCCGGCGGCCTGAGCGTCGGCCTCGGCATCGAGCTGCCCTTCGAGCAGGGACTCAACGAGTTCGTCGACCTCGGGCTGAACTTCCGTTACTTCTTCGTCCGCAAGACGATGTTCGTGAAGTACGCGCAGGGCTTCGTGGTGCTGCCCGGCGGCCTCGGCACGCTGGACGAGCTGTTCGAGGCGCTGACCCTGGTCCAGACGAAGAAGGTCACCCGGTTCCCGGTGATCCTGTTCGGCAGCGAGTACTGGGGCGGCCTGGTCGACTGGCTGAAGAACACGCTGGTCGCGCAGGGCAAGGCGGCCCCGCACGACCTGGAGCTGTTCCACATCACCGACGACATCGACGAGGTCATGAAGATCCTCGCCGACGCCCGCCGGCCGGTGAACGAGATCTAGGGACGCCCTGGCACCGCCCAGGGCGTCACGCCAGCCCCCGGCGGGCCACCGCCGGGGGGCGGGTGCCCCGGATCGAGGCGACCATGTCCAGCACCTGCCGGGTCTGCGCCACCTGGTGCACCCGGTAGACCTGCGCGCCCAGCCAGGCGGAGACGGCGGTGGTGGCCAGGGTGCCGAGCAGCCGCTCGTTCACCGGCTTGTCCAGCGTCTCGCCGACGAAGTCCTTGTTGGAGAGCGAGACCAGCACCGGGAACCCGGTCGCGGTCATCTCCGGCAGCCGCCGGGTCGCCTCCAGCGAGTGCCGGGTGTTCTTGCCGAAGTCGTGCCCCGGGTCGATGATCACCGCGTCCCGCCGCACGCCCAGCTCCACCGCGCGCTCGGCCAGCCCGACCGTCACCCGCAGGATGTCCGCCATCACGTCCTCGTAGCCGACCCGGTGCGGGCGGGTACGCGGCTCGGCACCGCCCGCGTGGGTGCAGACCAGGCCGACGTCGTGACGGGCGGCCACCTCGGCGAGCTTCGGGTCCACCCCGCCCCAGGCGTCGTTCAGCAGGTCCGCACCGGCCTCGCAGACAGCCTCGCCGACCTCGTGCCGCCAGGTGTCCACGCTGATCACGGCCTCCGGGTGGCGCTTGCGCAGCTCCGCCACGAAGGGCACGGTGCGGCGCAGCTCCTCCTCGACCGTCACCTCGTCGCCCGGCCCGGCCTTCACCCCGCCGATGTCGAGGATCGCGGCGCCCTCGGCCACCGCACGGTCGGCGGCGGCGAACGCGGCCTCGTCGGCGAAGGTGGCCCCCTTGTCGAAGAACGAGTCGGGCGTACGGTTGACGATCGCCATGATCACCAGCTCGTCGTCACCGAATTCCCGTGGTCCCAGGCGCAGTGCCACCGATGTCTCCTCCACAGCTGCTGCGGGTGCGATGATGGCCCCCGGCCTCTCGGGAACCATGCTGTCATGATCGGACAGACGGGCACCCGTACCGGGGGCCGACCGGAAATTTCGGGAGGACAGCACGTGTTCTGGGTGATCGTGGTGGCCATGGCCGTGGTGGTCGGCGGCGCCGCGCTGGTGGCGCTCGGCGGGGGCGGCTCGCTGCCGGAGGCGGTACAGGACCGGATCGCCGCCAGGCTTCCGCAGGACCGTCCGCTGAGCCAGGACGACGTGGACGGCATCAGGCTGCCGATGGCCGTCCGCGGCTACCGGATGGACGAGGTGGACGACGTCCTCGACCGCCTGGGCGCCGAACTCGCTTACCGGGACGCCCGGATCGCGGAGCTGGAGGCCGTCGCGGCGGTGCGCGGCGCCGTCGAGGCGACCGGCGGCCCGGACTCCGGCGCCGAACCGCTCCCCGGCCTGGAGGAGTTCGCCAAGGTGGTCGAGCCCGCGAACCTCACCAAGCAGCCCGAGGACGTGAAGCCGGCGGCGGACCAGTGACCGCGGACGGCGCCCCGGTCGGCCCGGACGGGCTGCGCCGCTGCGCCTGGGGCGACTCGACGGACGACTACCGGGTCTACCACGACACCGAGTGGGGCCGCCCGGTGCACGGCGACGACGCGCTGTTCGAGCGGGTCTGCCTGGAGGCCTTCCAGTCCGGGCTGTCCTGGCTCACCATCCTGCGCCGCCGCGAGGGCTTCCGCGCCGCGTTCGCAGGCTTCGAGATCGCCAAGGTCGCCGAGTTCGGCCCGGCGGACGTCGAGCGGCTGCTCGGCGACACCGGCATCATCCGCAACCGCGCCAAGATCGAGGCGGCCGTGGCCAACGCCAGGGTCGCCCTCGAACTCGACGGCGGCCTGGACGCGTTGATCTGGCAGTACGCCGGCGACCCGGACCGGCCGGCCCCCCGCACGCTGGACGAGGTGCCGGCCGTGACGCCCGAGTCGACGGCCCTGGCGAAGGCGCTCAAGAAGGCCGGCTTCCGCTTCGTCGGCCCGACCACCGCGTACGCGCTGATGCAGGCCTGCGGCCTGGTCGACGACCACCTGGCGGACTGCCACGTCCGCCAGGCCGTCGACGGCCGCCGGGGCGCCGGGGAGTCCCGGAAGTCCTGACGGCCCGGAGTCCCGAGGGGCCGGAGGGCCCGGAGTCCTGAGGCCCCGGAGTCCTGAAGCCCCGGAGCCCTATCGGCCCAGGTACTTCGGCTTCTCCTTGGCGATGAACGCGCGGACCGCGATCCGGTGGTCCTCGCTCTCGCCCGCCATGGTCTGGAGCTCGTCCTCCTTGTCGAGCAGCTCGTCCAGCGAGTGCGAGGCGCCGTACGCCAGCGACTCCTTGATCGCGCCGAGCGCCACCGTCGGGCCGTCGGCCAGCTCCTTGGCGAAGACCCGCGCGGTGGCGGCCAGCTCGGCGGCCGGGACGACCTTGGTGGCCAGGCCCAGCTCCATCGCCTCGGTGGCCTTCACCGTGCGCGGCAGCATCAGCAGCTCGGTCGCCTTGGCGTGCCCGACCAGCCGGGGCAGCGTCCAGGAGGCGCCCGAGTCGGCGGTCAGCGCGATCCCGGCGAAGGCGGTGTTGAAGCCGGCCGTGTCCGAGATGATCCGGAAGTCGCAGGCGAAGGCCAGCGAGGCGCCCGCGCCCGCGGCCACGCCGCCGACGGCCGCCACGGTCGGCTTGCGCATCCCGGCCAGCGCCCGCATCAGCGGGTTGTAGTGCTCGGCGACGGTCTTCAGCGCGCCCTCGCCGGTCTCCTCGGCGCGCTTCAGCAGCCCGAGGTGCTCCTTGAGGTCCTGCCCGACGCAGAAGGCCCGTTCGCCGGCCCCGGTCAGCAGCACCGCCCGCACCGCCGGGTCGTCGGCCGCGGCGGTCACGGTGTCCCGCAGCGCCACCTTGGTCGCGACGTCCAGGGCGTTCATCGCCTCGGGACGGTTGATGGTGATGACGGCCAGGCCGCCGTCGAGCTCGTACAGCACGGAATCGGACATGGGCGAGGGGCTCCCTTGTGATCGTCACGGGTCGGTCCTGTGTCAGGATGCCGGAGCACGCGGCCGGGTGGGGAGTGTGAGGTATCGCACCTTCCGGTGACGTACGGACCGGCGCCGCGCCGGGGCTTATGGCGGGAAATGTGCCGCTTGGGGCCGGTCCGGCCCTGGTTGCACCGAGAGTGATGTTGGTCATCAGGCCGTGGCATGCGGGATAATGGCTTCCGATCAATGCGTTCGATACCGGCGGTGGACGGACTGCCGGTGCGTAGCTGAGCGGTTGCAGGAAGGGGAACGAGCATGGCGGCCATGAAGCCGCGGACGGGTGACGGCCCGCTCGAAGTCACCAAAGAGGGGCGGGGCATCATCATGCGCGTTCCGCTCGAAGGCGGCGGACGCCTTGTGGTGGAGCTCACGCCTGACGAGGCCGACGCCCTCGGCGAGGCCCTCAAGAAGGCCTGCGGCTGACCGCAGCGGGTGCTCGCCATCTCCTTGAGATGTGCTGCCGGGCCCGGGTACGACGAATTCGTCGGCCCGGGCTCTGTGGTTCCCGGCCTGCAAGGAACTGGGCCTGCAAGGAACCCGGGCCTGCGCGACCCGGGCCGTGGCCGGACCGGCCGGACCGGCCGGACCAGCGCGGACCGCCGGACGGCCCGGGCTCTAGCGCTTCACCGCGCAGAGCAGCCCGTCGGAGACCGGCAGCAGCGCCGGCAGCAACGACTCGCTCTCCCGGACGTCCCGCACGAGGTCCCGCACCGCGTGGGTCTGCGGGTCCTGGAGCTCGGGCTCGGCCAGCCGGCCCTCCTGGAAGACGCCCTCGAAGCAGACCATGCCGCCCGGCCGCAGCAGCCGCATCGACTCCGACAGGTACTCCCGGGACTCCGCCGGGTCCCCGTCGCAGAACACCAGGTCGTACTGGCCGTCCGCGAGCCGGGGCAGCACCTCCAGCGCCCGGCCCGGTATGAACCGCGACCGGTTGGCCGCGAACCCGGCCGCCTGGTAGGCCTCCCGGGCCAGCTGCTGGCGGACCGGTTCGGAGTCGACGGTGGTGAGCACGCCGTCCGGCCGCATCCCGCGCAGCAGGTAGACCCCGGAGACGCCCGTGCCGGTGCCGATCTCGGCCACCGCCTTGGCGTCCAGCGCGGCGGCCAGCAGGCGCAGACAGGCCCCGCCGCTCGGTCCGATCGCCTTGATGCCGGTCCGCGCGGACTGTGCCCGGGCGTACGTCAGCACCGCATCCTCGCCGACATAGGTGTCGGCGAGGGCCACGCGGGCGGGCCCGAACTCGCTGATGGCTGCCTCTTTCGGAGCCCCGGGCGGTGGCCCGGCGCGGAGCGGATGTCGAAGCGGATGTCGATATTTCCTGCCACAGATTACTGGCCGGGCGGGAACCGCGTACGGCGGCGGGCCGTTGGGTGGGACAGGGACCGGGCGAGCCGACGCCCCCGGCCCGTGATCCGGCTTGACGGCCCCGGGCACATTTATCCGGGCTTGACGGGTGAGGTGGATATGGTGGTGGCCCTGCTGGGCAGAAGAGCCGACCGAGGAGGTGTGGCCGAGGGCGACGTCCCCGTGCGGCGGCACGTCCGCAGCACCACGTCGGTCCGTACGCCGAAGCCCGTGATGAACCAGCCTGCGCACTCCCCCCTGGACCAGCCGGCCGCCGCGACGCCGGCCGCCGGTACCACCGAGGCCCCCGCCGCCCTCGCGAGCTTCGCCGAGGGTCCCGACGCGCAGACCTGGACTCCGCCCACGTGGGAGGAGATCGTCGAGGCCCACAGCGCCCGCGTCTACCGCCTCGCGTACCGCCTGACGGGCAACCAGCACGACGCCGAGGACCTCACCCAGGAGGTCTTCGTCCGGGTGTTCCGTTCGCTGTCGACCTACACCCCCGGCACGTTCGAGGGCTGGTTGCACCGGATCACCACCAACCTCTTCCTGGACATGGTCCGCCGCCGCCAGCGCATCCGCTTCGACGCGCTCGGCGAGGACGCCGCGGAGCGCCTGGCCAGCCGCGAGCCCAGCCCGGCCCAGCACTTCAGCGACACCCACTTCGACGCCGACGTCCAGCAGGCGCTGGACACCCTGGCCCCCGAGTTCCGCGCGGCCGTGGTGCTCTGCGACATCGAGGGCCTCTCCTACGAGGAGATCGCGGCCACGCTCGGCGTCAAGCTCGGCACCGTCCGCAGCCGGATCCACCGCGGCCGCTCGCACCTGCGTGCCGCGCTCAAGCACCGCGCCCCCGGCGCGGCCCCCGGCCGTGAGCGCCGGGGCGGCTCCGAGGAGCCGGTGCCGGTGGGCGCCGTCGCGGGGGAGGCCCCCGCAGCGCCGGGCGGGCGCGGGCGGAGGCGATCGTGAGCGGAACCGGCCGGCCGGGGCCGGACGCGACCGGCAGGCCCACCGGCCGCCGGAGCGGCTGGCCCCAGCTGGGCCGCCGCGGCCAGGACGGCACCGACGCCCCCGTGCCGCCGGCCGCCGCACTGCCGGGTGAGCCCGCGCTGCGCGCGGTGGCCGTCCGGCCCGCCGAGCCCGTCGAGGAGCACCACCTCGGGGAGCGGCTCTCCGCCTTCGTCGACGGCGAGCTCGGCCACGACTCGCGCGACCGCGTCCAGGCCCACCTGGCGACCTGTCCGCAGTGCCTCGCCGAGGCCGACGAGGGCCGCGCGGTCAAGCACCTGCTGACCCGTACCGACACCCCCGGCCCGTCCTCCGGCCTGATGGCCCGGCTGATGGCCGTCGGAGCGCTCCCGGACGACCTCCCGGGTGACCGTTCCCCGGCGGCCGACCGGCCGCGCCGGGACGACGACGACCTGCCCGGCGGCGGCCTCCCCGCGGCCGGGGGCACGCTCGGCGGCAGCCGGCTGAACGGCGGCTCCTTCGGCCGCGGCGCCGGCGCCTCCTTCGGCGCGGGCGCGCTCGGCGCCGACGCGCCGGTTCCGGGGATCGACCCGAGGGCGTTCGGGCGCGGCGGCTCGGTGCTGCGCCCGCTGATGGGGAGGCGGGCCGCCCGCCCCGAGGCCTCTGCCCACACCGGTCCGGCCGCGGCCGCCGCGGGCCCCGCCGTGGTCCGGCAGGCCCCGCCGCGCGGGCGCCGCTTCGTCTTCGCCGCCGCGGGTGCCTTCTCGGTCGCCGCGGTGACGCTCGGCGGGGTCGGCGGCTTCACCGCGCAGAGCGAGGACCAGCACGGCACCACGGTCAGCCCGCCCGGCGGCACCGGCCGCAGCGGCGGGCTGGTCCCGATGACCGCGCAGATCCCGGTGGACTTCCCGGTCCGCCCGGTGGCGGCCACCCGCAGCGCGCAGCCGCTCCCCGGGCCGGACCGCACCCCCAGCTCCGGTCTGGCCGGTCTGCACCACGAGAGCCGTTAGCGGTTCCCGTACACCCGGAGCGCGCCCCGGCGCCCCGGCCACGGCCATCGGCGGCTCTTCACCGCGGCTTCATCACACTGTGGGCCGCGAAACCGCCGGTGGCCATTACGCTGTTAGGAACCGTTGTCCGACGAGCTGAGGGAGCTTAGGTGTTCAGCGACGTAGGCGGAATGGAGGTCCTGACCCTGGTCATCATGGCCATCGTGATCTTCGGTCCGGACAAGTTGCCGAAGCTGATCCAGGACACCATGGGCTTCATCCACAAGATCCGGTCCTTCGCCGACACCGCGAAGGAGGACATCCGCAGCGAGCTGGGCCCCGAGTTCAAGGACTTCGAGTTCGAGGACCTCCACCCCAAGACCTTCGTCCGCAAGCAGCTCATGGGCGGCAACGAGGACCCGCTGGGCCTCAAGGAGATGCGGGACGGCCTCGACATCCGCTCGGTGCTGGACGACAAGCCCGCCGCCACGGTGAACGGCCACGGCCGCACCGGCACGGTCAGCATGGACAAGGCCTCCGCCGCGGCCCCGGCGGCCGCCTCCGCGGGCGCTCCGCTCCAGCCCGGCGAGCGCCCCCCGTTCGACCCCGACGCCACCTGAGCCGTCACCCGGCCGTCCGCCGGGCCTCCTCTCCGGCGACACCATCGCCCCGCCCGGCCGCACGGCTGAGCGGGGCGGTGGCGTTCGCGCCGCTATTGTGCTGATTGTCCCCGCTGTGCCGTCGGTCACTTCCGGTCCCCTGTGGACCGAAGACGCACGGCGGAGACGTCGCGGTACGCCACGATGGGAGCGCGCTGCGGCAGGGATACGTAGGTTGAGGAGGCCCGGGGATGGACGCGACGAGTCATGCGGTGGGGACGGCCACGGCCGGTGGCCGGGTGGTCGGCGGCCAGGCCGGCCCGGCGGACCCGCTGGTGCCCTACCTGTCGGCGGACTTCCCCTGGTACGGCCTGGACGACGGCTGGACCGGCCGTCGCTACCTGATGCAGGCCGGCGCCGGGGGCCCGCGGGCCGGCGCGGGCGGCAGCGTCGACTACGGCACGCTCGGCCACGGCGAGGAGCCGGCCAGGCAGTACGAGCCGCGCGACGTGCGCAGGTTCGCCGTCGTCGTCACGGTCGCCCGCCGGGAGAGCCGCCGCAGCGCCGACAACACCGGCACCCTGGAGGCGACGTCCGCCTCCTCCGCGGCCTGGCTGGCCGGCTCCGGCCTGCTCGCCTCGACCTGGCCCGGCCAGCTGGACCGCGCGCTGCGCCAGGACTGGCTCGACCAGCAGTCCGCGCTCGCCTGGGACCTCGCCGACGACCTGGCGGGCCCCGGCTGGTCCACCCTCAGCCTGCCGGTGAACGGCCTGCCGCAGCCCTTCCGCTACCGCGAGTCGGAGTACGGCTGGGTGCTCGCCGGCGAGGCCCCCGGCGTCCTGCTCGGCGCCTACGGGCGCGGCGTCAGCGCCTACGGAGCGGGCTTCTCGACCGTCCCCGACCTCAGCGGCTACACCCGCCCCTGAGAGCGGCCCCCACGCCGGCCCCGGGATCGGCCCCGGGATCGGCCCCCAACGGCGCGACGGGCCGGACGGTTCTCCACCCACCGCCCCCGAGCCCCGATCGGCCGGGGCAGGGGTCTGAAGCTTATAAACAAAAACGAGCCCCCGCAACAGGTTGA
>NZ_JBHJUK010000005.1:0-11618 GCF_042266225.1 Kitasatospora sp. NPDC056181 | reverse complement strand
TTGGCTGGTGTTGGGCTGGTACTTTTGTTTAAACGCCACCGCCCCCCCCGCCGGCCCGGGGCCGGCCCCGGGTAGCGCCCCCCCCCGGCGCGCGGGCCGGTCGGTTTCTCCACCGTCCGGCCCGTCGCCCGTTGCGTCCGGGGCTGGTGCCCGTCAGAACTTGTTCTTCGGGGTGAGCCCCAGGGAGAGGCCCGAGAGGCCGCGCTGGCGGCCGCCGAGCTTGCCGGCGACGGCGCGCAGTGCGGCGCCGGCCGGGGAGTCGGGGGCGGCGAGCACGACGGGGCGGCCGTCGTCGCCGCCCTCGCGCAGGCGGACGTCGATGGGGATGGAGCCGAGCACCGGGACGGTGGCGCCGACGGTCCGGGTGAGCGCGTCGGCGACGGTCTGGCCGCCGCCGGTGCCGAACACGTCGATCATCTCGTCGCAGTGCGGGCAGGGCATGCCGGACATGTTCTCGATCACGCCGACGATCTTCTGGTGGGTCTGCACCGCGATGGTGCCGGCCCGCTCGGCCACCTCGGCCGCGGCCATCTGCGGGGTGGTGACGATCAGGATCTCGGCGTTGGGGACGAGCTGGGCCACCGAGATCGCGATGTCGCCGGTGCCGGGCGGCAGGTCCAGCAGCAGGACGTCGAGGTCGCCCCAGTACACGTCGGCGAGGAACTGCTGGAGCGCGCGGTGCAGCATCGGGCCGCGCCAGACCACGGGGGCGTTGCCCGGGGTGAACATGCCGATCGAGATGACCTTCACGCCGTTCGCCTGCGGCGGCATGATCATGTCCTGGACCTGGGTGGGCCGGCCCTCGACGCCCAGCATCCGCGGCACGCTGTGGCCGTAGATGTCGGCGTCCACCACGGCGACCTTCAGGCCGTCCGCGGCCATCGCGGCCGCCAGGTTCACCGTCACCGAGGACTTGCCGACGCCGCCCTTGCCGGAGGCGACCGCGTAGACGCGGGTCAGCGTGCCGGGCTTGGCGAACGGGATCTCGCGCTCGGGGGCACCGCCGCGCAGCAGCTGGGAGAGCTCCTTGCGCTGCTCGTCGCTCATCACGTCGAGCTCCACCTCGACCCCGGTCACGCCGGGGACCCTGCCGACCGCCTCGCGGACGCGGGTGACGATGGTGTCGCGCATGGGGCAGCCGGAGACCGTCAGGTAGACCGCGACGCGCACCGCGCCGCCCTCGGCGATCTCGACCGATTTCACCATGCCGATCTCGGTGATCGGGCGGTTGATCTCCGGGTCGTTGACGGTCGCCAGCGCCTGGCGTACGGACTCCTCCGTTACGCCGGCCGCGACCTCTGTCTCGTTGGCCATGCCTTGATGGTACGGCTCCGGGCGTACCACTTAACCCGGCGGTAGCGTGCCGCCGGTCACAGCACCTCGGAGGCGTCCCGGCGCTCGTCGATCTCCTTGAGCAGGGACTGGAGTTCGGAGCGGAGGAAGTCGCGGGTGGCGACCTCGCCCAGGCCCTGGCGCAGGGCGGCCACCTCGCGGGTCAGGTACTCGGTGTCGGCGATGTTGCGGTCGCTGCGGGCGCGGTCCTGCTCCATGTTGACGCGGTCCCGGTCGTCCTGGCGGTTCTGCGCCAGCAGGATCAGCGGCGCCGCGTACGAGGCCTGGAGCGAGAGCACCAGGGTGAGGAAGATGAACGGGTAGTCGTCGAAGTGCACCTCGTCCGGGAGCAGGGTGTTCCAGCCCACCCAGACGACCACCACGATCGTCATCCAGACGATGAAGCGCCCGGTGCCGAGGAAGCGCGCGATCCGCTCGGAGAGCTTGCCGAAGGCCTCCGGGTCGTACGTCGGCAGGGTGATCAGGCCCGGGCGGGTGGTGCGCGGCTGGTCGAGCCGGGTGCGGCCGGTTCCGGTGGTGACGGGCTCGGTGCGCGGGGTGCGGCCGCGTTCACGGGCGCGCACCTCGCGCAGCTGGCGCAGCTCGCCCTGGAGGCGCTGGCGGGGCGTGTCGTCCCGGCGGCCCTTGCGGTCAGCGTCCACCGGCGGTCGCCTCTCTCTCGTCGGCGGGCCCGTGCAGGGCGGCCTCGCGCCAGTCCTCGGGCAGCAGGTGGTCGAGGACGTCGTCGACGGTCACCGCGCCGACCAGGTGGTCGGCCTCGTCGACCACGGGGGCGGCGACCATGTTGTACGTCGCCAGGTAACTGGTGATCAGCGGCAGCGGGGTGTCCGGCGGCAGCGGGTCCAGGTCGTCGTCCACCAGCGAGCCGACCAGGGTGTACGGGGGCTCGCGGAGCAGCCGCTGGAAGTGCACGGTGCCCAGGTACTTGCCGGTCGGGGTCTCGTTCGGCGGGCGGCAGACGAAGACCTGGGCGGCCAGGGCCGGCTTGTTGTCGGCGACCCGCACGCGGGCCAGGGCCTCGGCCACGGTGGCGTCCGGCTCCAGGACGATCGGCTCGGTGGTCATCAGGCCGCCGGCGGTGTTCTCCTCGTACTTCAGCAGGCGGCGGACCGGCTCGGCCTCGTCCGGCTCCATCAGCTGGAGCAGTCGTTCGGCCTCGTCGCCGGGCAGTTCGGAGAGCAGGTCGGCGGCGTCGTCCGGGTCCATCGCCTCCAGGACGTCCGCGGCCCGTTCGTCCTTCAGCTTGCCGATGATCTCGACCTGGTCGTCCTCGGGTAGCTCCTCCAGCACGTCGGCGAGCCGCTCGTCGTCCAGTGCGGCGGCCACCTCGGCGCGGCGCTTGGAGGAGAGGTGGTGCATGACGTTGGCGAGGTCGGCGGGGCGCAGCTGGTCGAAGGTCGCCAGCAGGTTGGCGGCGCCCTGGTCCTCCTCGGGGAGGGCGAAGCCGGTGACGTCCTGCCAGTCGAGGGTGAGCGTCTCGCGCTTGGCCTTGCGCAGCCGGCCGACCCGGCCGATCTGGACGAAGACCTTGCTGATCTCCCACTCGCGCAGCCGGGACTGCACCATCGCGACGTCCAGGACGGTGACCTCCTGGCCGGTCTTGCTCCAGGTGACGGTGCGGTCCAGCAGTTCGCCGAGGACGAGGGTCTCGGACGGGCGCTGCTCGAAGCGGCGCATGTTGACCACGCCGGTGGTGAGCACCTGGCCGGACTCCAGGCTGGTGACCCTGGTCATCGGCAGGAAGATCCGGCGGCGGCCGATCACCTCGACCACCAGCCCGAGCACCCGGGGCGGGCGGCCGCCGAGGCGGAGCGAGACCACCACGTCGCGGACCCGGCCGACCTGGTCGCCGTTCGGGTCGAAGACGGCGACGCCGGAGAGGTGCGAGATGAAGACCCGGCTGCCTGCCCCTGCCATGGACTCCCTCGACTCGTTCGACCTGCTCGACGCCCTGACGGGCGCGGCGGGGCGCCCCGCGGCCTAGGCTACCCGGGCGCCTGCGGCCCGGCCCGGCGAGGCACGGTCGGCCGCGGGCCCGCGGCCGGGGCCCGTGACCTGCGGGGGAGCCGGCCCGCGCCCGCACGGGGAGACCGGTCCGGCCGGCCTCCCGCCCGGGGGAGGTGCGGCTCAGCCCTTGCGGCGCTTGAGGAGCAGCTTCGGCAGCCCGGCCGGGATCGGCAGCCGGGTGGTGGCGGTGGTGGGCATCGGGACGGCGGCGTGCGAGGCGTCCGGCATGGCGCCGGGGCGCTCGGCCAGCCCGCCGGCCGGTTCCAGCCGCAGCACCCGGCACTCGCGGGCCCAGCGGTCGGTGATGGTGTCGGTGTCGGGCGCGTTCAGCCGCTTGCCCTTGAGCTCCTCGACGGCGCCGAGCCAGGCCTCCCCGCCCGGGGCGAGTTCGGTCACCCGGGCCGGCCAGCCGGTCAGCCGGCCGCCCTTGTCCTTGCTGCGGACGGTCACCACCGCGCCGCCGCCGGCGGTCAGCCCGTGCAGCGGCTGTTCGCCGCCGTCGCCGACCACCACGACCGCGCCGTCGTGCCAGGCGTGCCAGAGCGCCCGGCCGTGCTCCTGGCCGTCCGCGCGCACCCAGAGCAGGCCGGACTTCTTCGCGGCCTCCTCCAGCAGGGCCCGGTCGAGGAAGTCGTCGGCGGTCGCGGCTGCGGCAGGCGTACGGTCCATGGCGGACAGCGTAAGGCCTGGGGCGTCCGCGGGATGTCTCACCCGTCGGGCGACAGTTCCGTGACGGCCGCACGGGCCTTACCTTAGGAGCCGCCCCATCCGCCACGAGCCAGAGGAGCGCTGTGCCCGCCGCCCGGCCCGAGACCGCCGCCCCCGCCTCCGCCGACCCCGGCCGCACCGCCTCCGGCCCGGCCGGCGCGGTGCCCCCGCACCCGCTCCCCAAGATCGACCTGGTGCTGCTCGCCGTCTCCGTCTCCGGCATCTCGCTCTCCGCGCCGCTGATCAGTGCCACCGCGGCCCCCGCGCTGGCGATCGCGTTCTGGCGCAACGTCATGTCGGTGGGCGTGCTCGGTCCGTACGCGCTGCTGCGGCACCGGGCCGAGCTGCGCGGGATCGGCCGCCGGGCGCTGCTGCTGGCGGCGGCGGCCGGCGCGCTGCTCGCCGTGCACTTCGCGCTCTGGATGCCGAGCCTGCGGATGACCTCGGTGGCCTCGGCGACCGCGCTGGTGACCACCACCCCGCTCTGGACGATCCTGCTGATGCGGCTGTCCGGGGTGCGGGCGCCCCGGCTGGTCTGGATCGGCATGGCGGTGGCCTTCGCCGGGGTGCTGGTGCTCACCGGCGTCGACATGTCGCTGTCGCCCCGCGCCCTGCTCGGCGACGCGCTGGCGCTCGGCGCGGGTCTCGCGGCGGCCGGGTACATGCTGTTGGGCGCCGAGGTCCGCAAGACCGTCAGCACCACCGCGTACACCCTGGTCTGCTACGCCACCACGGCGGTGGTGCTGCTGGCGATCTGCCTGGCCGCCGGGACGCCGATGGGCGGCTGGCCGGCCGGGGTCTGGTGGCAGATCCTCCTGCTGATGATCACCGCCCAGCTGCTCGGCCACTCGCTGAGCAACCGGGTGGTGCGCACCCTGGGCCCGTCCGTCACCTCCACCGCGATCCTGTTGGAGACCCCGGGGGCGGCGCTGATCGCGGCGCTCTGGCTCGGCCAGTGGCCCCCGGTGGCCGCCTACCCGGCGGTGGTGCTGATCCTGTTCGGCCTGGTCCTGGTCGCCCGCGGCGGCCGCAGGTAGCGTCCGGGCGGGGTCAGCGCCCCCGCCCCGGCGTGCCCGGCCCCGGCGGGCCCGGTGCTACAGCCAGCCGTTGCGGCGGAAGCCGCGGTACATGCCGATGCAGATCAGCACGACGCTGCCGAGCACCATCGGATAGCCGTACTTGTGGTGCAGCTCCGGCATGTAGTCGAAGTTCATGCCGTAGACGCCGGTGATCATGGTGGGCACGGCGAAGATCGCCGCCCAGGCCGTGATCTTGCGCATGTCCTCGTTCTGCGCCACCGAGACCTGCGCCAGGTTGGCCTGGAGCAGCGAGTTGAGCAGCTCGTCGAAGCCGTGCACCTGCTCGGTGACCCGGGCGAGGTGGTCGGCGACGTCCCGGAAGTACTTCTGGATGTCCGGGTCGACCAGCCGCTGGAGCGGCTCGGAGAGCTGCTGCATGGGCCGCAGCAGCGGCGCCACGGCCCGCTTGAACTCCAGCACCTCGCGCTTGAGCTGGTAGACCCGGCCGACGTCGGTGCCCCGGCCGCCCTTGTTGGAGAAGACGTCGAACTCGATCTCGTCCACGTCGGTCTGCAGCCGGTCGGCGACCAGCAGGTAGTTGTCCACCACCTGGTCGGCGATCGCGTGCAGCACCGCGGAGGGGCCCTTGGCGAGCAGCCCGGCGCCGTCCGCGTCGGCCTCCAGCCGGAGCCGCAGCTCCTGGAGCGAGCTGTGACCGCCGTGCCGGACGGTGATCACGAAGTCCCGCCCGGCGAAGACCATCAGCTCGCCGGTCTCGACCACCTCGCTGGTCGGGGTGAGCTGGTCGTGCTCGACGTAGCGGATGGTCTTGAAGACGGCGAACAGCACGTCGTCGTAGCGCTCGACCTTGGGCCGCTGGTGCGCGTGGACGGCGTCCTCGACCGCCAGCGGGTGCAGGCCGAAGCGCTGGGCGATGCCCTCGAACTCGGCCTCGGTCGGCTCGTGCAGCCCGATCCAGCTGAACGATCCTGCACCGTCCTGCACTTGCTGCGAGGCCTTGACGAGGCGGGCCGCCTCGCGTGGGCTGCAGCTCTCGCCCTGGCGCAGGCCGTGCCGGTAGACCGCGCAGTCCACCACGGCCGAGGTGGACGCGCCCGGGTGGATCGAGTCGAACAGGGCGGAGTCCGAGCGGCGGCGGTTGGTGCGGACGGCGGCGCGCAGGCTGTTGATCATCGACATGGCAGGCTCCCTGGGGCAGGAGCCGCCGCACGGCGGCGCGGTGAAGGGGTGGCCGTGGTGCGACGGCGAAGGAACACCGGTTTGAAAGGCGCCTGCGGTCGGTCCTCGGCCTTGCTGGGGCACGCGCTGGAACGACCGGACGCCGGTGAGGGTGCTCTCCCGGCCGGTCGACACCGCCTCGGTCGTCCCCGCGAACGCGGCGCGCCCAGCTACTGCTGGGGCTGTTTCAGCCTGCGTGGCGAGGGGTACGGGGAAGGCGTCCGGGCCGGGTAGAGCTGCCGGTACTGCATGGTCGGCTGGTATCCACCGCAACCACCTCCTTCACGCCGCTGCCCCGGAGGAGGTAAGCATCCCCGGTGGCCAGTCGCTCACACTAACATCTGACCGGCCATCGCCGCTGCGGAGTTCTCGTGACGCTCGTGACAACCGTGCGCGGCCCCCGGGTTACGCTCACCGCATGGCGCACGACTTCCCCCTCTTCGGCGACCCCTCCGCGGCCTCCGGCGGCGGTTCCCACGATCCCTCCGGGCTCTCCCGGGAGGCGGTGCTGGCCGCCGTCGAGGCGCGGCTGCTGACCACCTTCGGCGAGACCAGCGGCCGCGCCGCGGTCACCTTCCTCGGCGCGGAACGGATCGAGGTGCTGCGCTTCGGCCCGGACGCCGAGGGGCTGGTCCGCTACGCGACGCTCGGCATGGCCGCCGCGCCGATGGCCGACCCGACCGCGATGGTCGCCGACCAGGTCCGCGGCCCGCGCGCCGAACTGGTCCTGACGATCCGTGGGGGGCGCGACAGCGTGCTGCGCACCCTGGCCACCTTTGCCGCGACCCCGCAGGTGGAGGGTCTGGTGGTGGCCCCCGGAGGCTCGCTGGACCTCGGCTCCCCGCTCTGGGACGGCGCGCCGTTCACCTCGGTGCTGGCCGCCGAACCGGGCGGCCTGGTGGCCGATCTGGAGCTGGACGAGCCGGCCGACCCGGTCCGCTTCCTGCCGCTGCTGCCGATGACGCCCAACGAGGCCGGCTGGAAGCGCGTGCACGGCGCGGCCGCGCTGGAGGAGCGCTGGCTCCAGCACGGCACCGACCTGCGCGACCCCGACCGCCGCGCGGTGCCACTGGACTGACGTCGGATCAGACCCTGGCCGTGGGCTCCCGTCTCCCGGGGCGGAGGCGGGCCTGGCCGACCCGGCTCGGGCTGGAGCAGGGCGGGCCTCCGGACGCTCCCGCACCCCGGCGTGCGCGCCGGGCCCGGCTCAGCCCCCGATCGGCTTCGCGCCGGTCGCCTGCGCCAGCAGCGCCTCGTAGACGGCGGGATCGGTGGTGTGCTCGCCGAGCCGGACGGTCTTGCGGCCGCCGTGGTAGTCGCTGGACCCGGTGGTCAGCAGGCCGAGTTCGGCGGCCAGCCCGCGCAGGTGCTCCCGGGCCGGCTCGTCGTGGTCGACGTGGTCGACCTCCAGCGCGGCCAGCCCGGCCGCGGCGAGGTCGGCGATCACCTGGTCGGAGACGGTCCGCCCGCGCTTCACGGCACCCGGGTGCGCGAAGACCGGCACCCCGCCGGCCGCCCGGACCAGCCGGACCGCCTCGACCGGGTCGGTCTCGTGCTTGCGGACGTCCGCCCGCCCGCCGTTGGCCAGCCACTCAGGCGTGAACGCGTCCGAGACGGTGGCCACCACGCCGGCCTCCACCAGCGCGCTGGCGATGTGCGGCCGGCCCACCGAGCCGGCGCCCGCGATCCGTTCGACCTGCTCCCAGCTGATGTCCGCACCCAGGGCCCGGCAGCGCTCGACGATGGCCCGCCCGCGGCGGAACCGGTCGGTGCGCACCAGCTCGCGCTCCTGCGCGAACTCCGGCTCGGCCGGGTCGAACAGGTAGGCCAGCAGGTGCATGCTGATGCCGTCCACGACGCAGGACAGTTCGGCGCCCGGCACGAGGGTCAGCCGGGTGCCGGCCGGCAGCCCGTGCACCGCCTCGGCGGCCTCGGCGTGGCCGGCCACCGTGTCGTGGTCGGTGAGCGCCACCACGTCCAGGCCGGCGGCGACCGCCGCCGCTACCAGCTCGGCCGGGCTGTCGGTGCCGTCGGAGGCGTTGCTGTGGGCGTGCAGGTCGATGCGCACGGCGGGGTCTCCCTGGGGCTGGGCGGCGGGTGCGGCCCAGGATAGTGCGGGGGTCAGCCCAGCAGGCGGGGGGAGAGGGCGCCGCAGGGCAGCAGGTCCAGCTCGGCGCCGGCCTCGCGCAGGTCGGTGAGGACCAGCTCGTCGTACATCACCAGCGCCGACTGCTCGGGCCAGGCCACCGCCCAGAGCCAGAGCCCGCGGGCCTCGCCGACGAAGACCGCACGGTCGGCCGGCGCGTCCGGGACGTGGAACATCGGGGTGGGCCGCCCGGCCGCCATCAGCTTGGCGTCGGCGGGCTTGTAGAGGGCGACGGACTCGCCCGGGTCCGGGCCGGCCAGCCCCGCGTACCGGGCGCCGAGCCCGACGCCCAGCTCCTCGGCGACCAGCACCAGCTCCCCGAAGCCGCCGAGCGGTGCCGGTCCGGAGCAGGCGACGGCGGTGGCCCGGGCGCCCGAGACGTCGTCGCCGACGTGCGCGATGCCGGTGTAGAGCCAGCCGACCGGGAGCGGCCAGGGCAGCCAGACGGGGACCTGTGAACGGGCGACGGCGACGCCGAGCGCCTCGATGCTCGGGGGCAGCACCGGCTGCATCGGGTGCACGGCTCCGTGCCGGTCGCACTGCCAGGTGTCTGAGAACAGACCGGGGGCGCGGACCCGACCGGCGCACCTCGGGCAGCTTGGCTCGCCCCTCATAGCCGACAACGCTCCTCCCTCCGGACCGCCGCGTCAAGGACGATCACCCGTACGGAGGGCTCGGCGGCACCCGTCGGTGGCGGGCGCGGGTCCGGTGCCGGGCGGGCGCGGTGCGGGCGGCTCCCGGTAGGGGATGTCCAGCGGCGGGCGGCGGCAAACGTCGGCCCCGGCGGACGGTTGGGCCCCGGACGCACTGACGCCCCGTCATCGGCGATCGCGGTGACGGGGCGTCAGTCTGGTATCGGAACGTCGGGGTCGGACGCTCCCGGGTCTTCGGCGGCGGGTGAGGGCTCCCGGTCGGAGGCGCCGCGCTGGGTCAGACGGTCGGGCACGGACGGATGAGCAGGCGCTCGCCGGTGCGGGCGGCGGCCTGGACGAACTCGCGGACGGTCTCGGCGTCGGCGATCAGTCGGTCGGTGGCGGTGCCGTTGGCGTCGTCCAGTCGGAGGATCTCGAAGCGCATGGGCGTCTCCTTTCCTGGCCCCGCGGTGCGGGGCGGTCGTGGCTGAGTGGGTATCAGCCCTTTCGGGGTCTGTCGTGCCGAACGTTCGGCGGTCTGCTGCGGCAAAAGGGCTCCCCCCTGCTTGCCGAAGGACCGCTGGTCCCTGCCGGAGGACCTCTGGTCCCTCGTGGTCCACGCTGTCGTGGTGCTGCTACCGGGCCGTTGCCCGTCCGTAAAGTCCTGGTTTCGGCTGATTCGCGCCGACGTCGATGCCGACGATGATTCCCGGACAGAATCAAATATTACCGCAACTAACGAATTTTGTCCCGCACCGGCGCCGACCGGGCCGGCGGAAGGGCCCGGCCGAGCCCCGGATGCGGCTCCGGATGCGGCTCCGGAAAGCGCTACGAACGGCCCCAGAAGCCGGTCAGCGCCTCGGCCGTGGCAGCCGGCTGCTCGGCGTTGGGGGAGTGGCCGGCGTCCTCGACCACGACCCGGCCGGCGCCCAGCCGTTCGGCCATCTTCGTCTGCTCCGGCACCGGCCACGCGTAGTCCCGGACGCCGGAGAGCACCAGGACGGGCAGCGCGCCGGCGGCCGTGGCCAGCTCGTCCACCCGGTCGGGCGCGGCGACCAGGTGGCTGCCGGTGGTCATGAGCGACTGCGGCACGTTGGCCACCCAGCGGCGGTGCAGGAACTCGGAGACCTCGGGCGTGCGCTGCTGGGCCGGGTCGCCCGAGCCCTCCTCCATCTGCTGGAGCACCTGCCAGATCTCCTCCAGGCTCATCGAGGGCAGCACCGAGACCAGCAGCTTGGTGCGCTCCGCCTCGCCCGGGTCGATCGCGCCCGGCCCGGTGGACATCAGGGTCAGCGAACGCCAGGGCAGCGGGCCCTCGGCGGCGGCCGCCAGGACGGCCTCGCGGACCACCTGGCCGCCGAAGGAGTGGCCCAGCAGGTGCAGCGGTTCCCCGTCGGCGGCGAGCGCCGCGGACAGCGCGCGGACGTCCTCGCCCAGCGCCTCGACGGCGTAGGCCGCGGGGTCGTCGGGGCCGCCGGTCTCGTACTGGCCGCGCTGGTCGACCGCGGTCACCCGGTAGCCGGCCGCCGCGAGCGGCTCCAGCAGCGCGATGAAGTCCTCCTTGCTGCCGGTGAACCCGGGCACCAGCAGCGCCGACCCGCGCACCGCTCCCGCCGGTTCGGCCCGCAGGGCGGCGAACTCCCCGCGGGCGGTCGCCACCCGCAGCGCACCGGCGCAGCGGGGGAGGGTGAGGAACGGAGGCGTGCTCATGGGCGGATCTCCTGGATCTCCTGCGGCTCTTCCTGCGGCACGGCGGGAGTGACCCGCCGGTAACCCCCACCGTAGCCGTGCGCCCGTGCCGGAGGGGCCACCAACGCCGACGGTCCGTGCACGCCGGAGGGGGCGGCCCGTCCCGTCGCGCGGGACCGGGCCGCCCCCTCCGGGCGGCGTCTTGGCGGGTCAGCTCTCCGGCGTCGCCTCGGCGGTCTCGGCGGCCGGACGACGGGTCCGGGCACGGCGGCGCGGGGCCGGGGCCTCGGCCGGGGCGTCCGCGGCGGCCTCGGGCGCCGCAGCGCCCTCGGCGGCCGGCTCGGCCTTGGCCTTGGCCCGGCTACGGGTGCGCCGGGCCGGCTTCTCCGCCACGGCGGCGTCGGCGGCCGGTGCGGCGGCCGGTGCGTCCGCGGCCTCGGCGACCGCGGCCGGAGCCTCGGCCACCGCGGCGACGGCGGTCTCGCCGGCGGCGGTGCTGCGCGGACGGCGACGGCGGCGGCGCGGGGCCGCGGCCTCGCCCTCGGCGCCCTCGACGGCCGGAGCCGCCGGGGCCTCGACGGCGGCGCCCTCGACGGGCGCGCCGGTCACCGCGTCGCCCGCGACCGCGCTGCCGCCACGGGTGCGGCGACGCTCGCGGGTCCGGCGGGCCGGCTTCTCCTCGGGGGTCTCGACGGCGGCGGGGGGGCAGCGGGGCGCGCCCCGTGGACCCCCGCGGCCCCCGCCCCCCCCCGCCCCCCCCCCCCCCCCCCCCCGGCCCCCGCCCCCCCCCCCCAAAAGCCCGCCCCGCCCCGGCCGCGGGAGCCG
>NZ_JBHJUK010000004.1:54075-169775 GCF_042266225.1 Kitasatospora sp. NPDC056181 | reverse complement strand
CCCCGCGCCGCCCCGCGCCGCCCCGCGCCGCCCCGCGCCGCTCCGCGAGCAGGGCGTGCAGCCTGGCCGGCTCCTGCTCCACGTCGACGTTGTGGCGCCACCCGGTACTCGTGCGGAAGTGCCAGTCTCTCAGTGCTCATGGAACCCGCCCTCTGTGCGCAAAGGCCTTTCCCGTCCGTTGAGTTCGGAAGTCCAGGGCCGTGCGCCGGGGGTGGACAGGGGCCGTACGGAGGCGGCGGGCCTGCCCGGCCGGTTTGCCCGGAGCTCCGCCCGGGAACGTGGGCGGGCATGGTTTCCGTGGTGGTGGCGCCCTGGGGCGGCGAGCCCGTCCTCGTCCGGGCCGGCGACGAACTGCACGACGCGGCGAGCACGATGAAGGTGGCCGTGCTCGCGGCGCTGTACCGGAGTGGGGCGGATCTCGACGCCGAGGTGCCGGTGGTCAACCGGTTCGAGTCGGTGGCGGGCGGGGAGTTCGCCAACGACCCCGGCTGGGACAGCGACCCGCAGCCCTGGGCGCTGCTCGGCGGCACGGCCCCGCTGCGCACCCTCGCCGAGCGGATGATCACGCACTCCTCCAACCTCGCGACCAACCTCTGCCTCGCGCGGGCCGGGCACGAGGCGGTGGCCGACGTCTGGCGGCGGGCGGGCGCGACCCGCAGCGCCAGCCCGCGCGGGATCGAGGACTACGCGGCGCGCGACGCGGGCGTGCACAATCGGGTGAGCGCCCGCGACCTGGTCCGTCTCCTCCAGTCCCTCGCGGACGAGCCGGAGCTGCTGGCCCTGCTGGAGCGCAACGCCTTCCGGGTGGACCTGGCGGCGGGGCTGCCGCCGGGCACCCGGATCGCCTTCAAGAACGGCTGGGTCCCCGGGGCGCGGCACAGCGTCGGCCTGGTGAGCCCCGAGGACTGCCCGCCGTACCTGCTGGCGGTCTGCTACACCGGCCCGCTGGCCTCGGGCGAGGACGAGGCGGACCCGGCGGCCCGGCTGCTGGCAAGGGTCTCGGCGGCGGTCTGGGAGCGCCGTCACGACATCGCGAGCGCCTCCAGCCCGTCCAGTGCGGCCTCGTTGAGCAGGTTGATGCGGACGAAGCCGGGGTGGCCGGGGAGTTCGAAGTAGCGGCCGTCCAGGGCGAGCAGGCGGTCGGCGGGGGCGCTGGGGCGGGCGAACAGGAAGTAGCCGGTCTCGATGGCGGCCTGGGCGGTCAATGCCGTGCCGGACGACAGGCGTCGGTGGTTGGCGCGGATGTGGCCGACCAACTGGTGGTTGCCCTCGGCGCGCATCAGGTCGGCGGCGCGGTGGGCGAAGAGGCGGTCGGCCACGGTGACGTCGCCGTGCAGGTTGAGGTGGAGTTCGGCGAGCGGTTCGCGGAGCGGCTCGGGGACCAGCAGGTGTGCGCAGCGGTAGCCGTGGATGGACAGGTACTTGGTGGGGCAGACCATCCGCACGGTGAGGCCGGAGGGCAGGGCGGCGGACTCCTCGCGCCGGCCGCCGTCCCAGCGCAGGTACTGGAAGGTGCCGTCCACGAACACGAGTGAGCCGGTGGCGAGTTGCCAGTCGGCGATGCGCTTCAGGACCTGGGCGGGGACACGCCGCCCGGTGTACCAGACGGGGTCGGTGAGCAGCAGGACGGTCCGCTCGTCGGGCAGGCCCGGCTCGAACCCGGCCTCGTGGGCGTGGTCCTCGGCGACGGCGACCGGGTCGATGCCGAACTGCCGGAAGAAGTAGGCGAACTTGTAGTAGAGGGGCGGGAGGTAGTGGACCCGGGTGTGGCCGGCCAGCCTGAGCCAGGTGCAGAAGGTGCCGATCAGGCTGCTGGAGCCGCCGGCCGGGACGACCTGGCCGGGCGAGCAGGGCTCGTCGTCGTAACTCTCGTGGAGCAGGGCGATCTTGGCACGCAGCGCATGGTCCTCGTCGATCGCCGAGTAGCGGGTGACGTCGCCGAGGCGGTAGGGCGGGGTGTGGGCGAGGTCGCCGAGGTAGTCGGCGACGTAGGGGTGGCCGCCGTTGTAGTCGGAGACGAAGAGGCGTCCGTCCGGCCGCCGGCGGGCCCGTTCCACGGCCTCGTGCAGATCGAGCATCCGGAACAGCGACGACATCCCGTACCCCTCAAGCCGGCCCCGCTACTTGTCGGACGGTCGTCAAGTCTGTCCGCCGCCCTGCGCGGGCACAAGCCCGCGCAGGGCCGTCGGAGTGACGGCGGAGCGGCGGTGCGGCGTCAGTACGGCTGGACCAGGACGTGCGCGGCGCCCGGGATGCCGACCTTCAGCAGCTCGTCCTCCTCCGGGGTGGTCGGGGTGCCGGTCTCCTGCTTGAGGACGGCGCGGGACAGCGCCTGCACCCACATCGCACGCGGCCGGCGGCGCTCCTCCCAGGCGGCCAGCGCGGTGGCGACGTCCTCGGCGTCGTCCAGCGACTTCGCGAGGACGAGCGCGTCCTCGACCGCCATCGCCGCGCCCTGGGCAAGGTGCGGGGTGGAGGCGTGCGCGGCGTCGCCGGCCAGCACCACCCGGCCGACGTGCCAGGGCTTCTCCACCGTGACCTGGGAGATCCGTGAGTAGACCACCGCGGACGGGTCGGCGACCTGCGCCAGCGCCTCGGCGATCGGGCCGCCGAAGCCGCCGAGCCGCTCGGCGAGCTGCTCGTGGGCGTGCTCCCGGTCCGGGCGGAAGTCCTCGGCCTCGGCGAACACCGAGCCCAGGTACATGAGTTCGTCGGTGATCGGAGTGAGCAGCGCCTTGGCCCTGAGGTTGCCGGCGGACATCACCACGCCCTGCACCTCGGGCAGGCGCGGCAGCGTGACCCGCCAGTTGGCGAAGCCGGTGTACTCGGGCGCGTACGTGTCGCCGTACAGCCGCCGGCGCAGCGGCGAGCCGATGCCGTCGAAGCCGACCACCAGGTCGTAGCGGCCGCTGTGACCGTCGGAGAGGGTGACGTCCACGCCCTCGCCGTCGTCGTCGAGTCCGGTGATCGTGGCGGAGAAGCGGAGCGACGCGCCGGCCTCGGTGGCGGCGGCGGAGAGCACCCCGGCCAGGGCGGGCCGCGGGATGCCGTTGTTGGAGGGCGCGTCGCCCATCCGGGGCTGCGGGATCCTCGCGAGGGTGGCGCCGGCCGGGTCGCAGATGGTCAGCACGTCCCACTCGAAGCCGGCGGCCAGGCAGGCGTCCAGCACGCCGATCTCGCGCATCACGTGGAGGGCGTTGGACGGCTGGATGATGCCGACGCCGAGCGCCTCCAGCCCGTCGCGCAGCTCGGCGACGTCGACCTGGTGGCCCCGCCGGGCGAGGGCGGTGGCCAGGGTCAGGCCGCCGATCCCGCCGCCGTGGACCAGGACGCGCAGGGGTGGGGTCATGACGGATCTCCAAACAGGGGGAGTGGGAGGACGGGGCTCAGCCGACGGGCGCGGGCGGGACGGCGGCGAGGTCCATCAGGTGGTCGACGAGGGCCAGCAGGAGGTCCCGTCCGTAGAAGCGGTCGCGCACGTCGCCGAGGAGCATCGGCACCTGCGGGTCGAGGTCCAGGGCGGCCCGGATCTCGTCCGGCGTGCGGGTGTTCCGGCCGTGGAAGCAGTTGATCGCGACCACGAACGGGATGCCCCGGCTCTCGAAGAAGTCGATCGAGGCGAAGCTGGTCTCCAGCCGGCGGGTGTCGGCGACGACGATCCCGCCGAGCGCGCCGTTCACCAGGTCGTTCCACATGAACCAGAAGCGTTCCTGGCCGGGCGTGCCGAACAGGTAGACCACCAGCTCGGGGCTGACGGTGATCCGGCCGAAGTCCAGGGCGACGGTGGTGGTGTCCTTGCTGTCGACGCCGGCGAGGTCGTCCACGCCGACGCTGGCGCGGGTGAGGTACTCCTCGGTGCGCAGCGGCGCGATCTCGCTGACCGAGCCGACCAGCGTGGTCTTGCCGACGCCGAAGCCGCCCGCGATGAGGATCTTCACGGCGGCGGGGGCGTCGGCCGCGCCGGTGGTGCCGGCCCTGTCGGCAGTGCCGGCGGTGTCGGGGGCGGAGGGGGGAAGGGGTGCGGTCGGTGCCATGGTTCAGAGTCTCCGGAGTCCTTCGCGTACGGCCGTGAGCAGACCGAGGTCCGCGCCCCCGCCGGCCCGGGCCACCGAGAGCGGGGCGCGGGCCAGCAGCAGGCCCTGGGAGACCAGGTCGCCCAGGAGGATCTTGGTGACCGAGACCGGCAGGTCCAGCGCGGCCGCCACCTCGGCGACGGCGGCCGGGCGCCGGCAGCGGTCCAGGATCGTCCGGTGCTCGGGCTGGAGCCCGCGCGAGCCGGCACGGGAGCCCCGGGCCAGGGCCGTGCGGGCCTCGTCCTCGACGGTGGTGAGCACCGTGATCAGGGTGAGGTCGTCGCGCTCGGGCGCGGTGCGGCCCCGGGTGATGGTGTACGGGCGCACCATCGAGTCCGAGCCGTCCTCCTCGTCCTCGTCGGGCAGCTCGCTCCAGTGCGGGGTCACCGGGGCATCAACCCCGGTTCCTGGCCGCGAAGGCGTCGAACTCGCTGCGGACCGGGGTGGTCAGTTTCTGGCCGACCTGCTGCACCAGGGTGTGCATGGCCACCGACATCACCTCGGCGTCCACCTCCTGGGAGGCGACCACGGCCAGGTGGGTGCCCTGGGCGGCGGCGATGACGAAAAGCCAGACCTCGGACAGCTCGACGATGACCTGGTGCACCGGGCCGCCGTCGAAGAGCTGGCCGACGCCGCGGGCCAGGCTCTGCTGGCCGGTGGCGACGGCGGCCAGGCGTTCGGCGTCGGCGCGCTCGATGGAGCGGGAGTGGCTGACGACCAGGCCGTCGTCGGAGAGCAGGACGGCGTTCCTGGTCCCGGGCACCGAGTCGACGAGTCCGTCGAGTAGCCAGTCCAGGTCCTGGTGGGTGGCGATCGTACGGTTCATGACTGCTCATCCGTCCTTGTGGTTCGGGGGTCCGCGGCGGGGGGTGCCCATGGGGAGGGGGCGGGCGCGGGGGTCGGGGGGCCGGCGGGTTCGGTGGGGCCGGTGGGGGGAACCGGGTGGGTTCCGTGGTCGGGGGTCCGGTCCGTGGTCCGGTCGGGGATGACGCCGGGCGTCCGATCGGGGGTCCGGTCGGTGGTCCGGTCGGGGAGGTGGTGCTCGCCGGAGTCGTGACCGCGGCCGTGGCCGCGCGCCGCGCGGGACTGCCGCTGGAAGGCGCCGATCGCCGCCCCCGAACGCCGTGCCGGGCGCTGGAACGGGCCGGCCGCGTCGGGCTGGCGCCCGGTGGAGGCGTCGCCGACCGGGGCGGGGCCGTCCGGGCCGGGCGTGTGCCCGGTCCGGGCCGGCGGGAGGCGCAGCTCGGCGGCCAGGCTGGCCTGGCGGATCCGCTGCGGCAGCGGCGGCTGCCCGCCGCCGGGCTCGCCGAGCGGCACCGAGGACGTGTACTCGCGCCGCTCCCGCCGCTCGGCCAGCCGGTAGTGGTCGGCCGGCCGGTACTGCTCGTCCGCGTACGGGGCCTCGGCGGGGGTCACCTTGGCGTACGCGATGTCCGGGTAGGCGGGGTTGTCGTACCCGGGGGCCGGGGCGGGCCCGGCCGGGGCGGACGCCGGGGTCCCGTCGGGCGGGGTGTCGTACGCGGGACGGTCGCCGTACCCGGCGGCGTACGCCGTGTCGCACGCCGGGCCGTCCGTCGGGGAGCCGTGCTCGACCGGCTGCGCGGACTCCGCCGGCTGCTCCAGCGGCTGGACGTACTCGACGTGCGCGAACGCCTCGACCGGCGCCGCCCCCGCAGCCGGCGGGACCAGCAGGATCTCCGGCGGCTCGGCGCCGGCCGGTCCGGGCGCCGCATCGCCGCCGTCCGCCTCCGGGGCGGGCGTCACGGCCGGCACCGTCGTGCGGGGGCGCCGGGTGAGCGGGATCGGCGTGGCCGGGGTCGCGTCCGGAAGGCCCGCGTCGCCGTCGATGACCAGCTCGGCGGGGACGAGCACGACGACCCGTGTCCCGCCGAAGGCCGACGGCCGGAACTCGATCCGCAGGCCGGTGCCGGCGGCCAGCCGGGACACCACGTGGAAGCCGAGGCGGATGTCGTCCGCCCGGGCCAGCACGTCCGTCCGGGGCGGACGGCTCATCAGCTCGTTGGCGGCGTCGTACTGGGCCGGGTCCATGCCGAGCCCGCGGTCCTCGATCTCGACCGCCAGCCCGCGGCCGACCATGGCGGCCCGCACCTCGACCGGTGTCGGCGGCTTGGAGAAGTTCGCCGCGTTCTCCATCAGCTCGGCGAGCACGTGTGCGACCGGGCCGACGGCGCGCTCGGAGAGCCACGGGTGGCCCTCGACGTCCAGCATGATCCGCCGGTAGTCCTGCACCTCGCCCTGGGCGGAGCGGAGCACGTCCAGCAGCGGGACGGGCTTGCGCCAGCGCCGCTGCGGCTGGCCGCCGGCCAGGATGACGAGGCTCTCCTCGTAGCGGCGCAGGCGGGCGGTGAGGTGGTCGAGGTCGAACAGGCCCTCCAGCACCTCCGGGTCCTCGTGCTTGCGCTCCAGCTCGTCCAGCTTCTTCAGCTGCCGGCCGATCAGCAGCTGGGTGCGGCGGGCGATGCGCTGGAGCAGCCGCTCGAAGCCGCGGTGCTGCTCGGCCTGCCGGACGGCGGTCGCCAGCGCGGACGCGCGGGCCATGTTGAGCGCCTGGCCGAGGCGGGCCAGTTCGTCGGTGCCGTTGCCGTGGTCGCCCGCGGTGACCGCCCGGGTCTCGGCCTCGACGTCGACCTGCTCGCCCTGGGCGAGGCGCTCGACGACCTCGGGCAGGGTGCGCTCCAGCTCCTGCGCCTGGGTGTGCAGTTCCTCGATCCGGCGGCGCAGCGAGCGGGTCAGCCGCCAGCTGGTGACGATCACCGCGACGACTGCGATCAGGCCGATCACGGTGGTCAGTGCGAAGCTGGTGAGCAGCGAGAGGAACGAGGCCTTGCCGACCTCGACGATGCCGCTGGTCCGGGTCTCGATGACCTTCACCAGCTGCGGGTTGAGCTGGTCGACGGCCTGCCGCCACTGGTCCTGGGCGGCCGGCAGCCTGACGGTGCCGCCGGTGTCCGCGGTGACGGGCCTGGTCAGCGACTGCTCGACGGCGGACTTGGCCTGCCACGCCGGGCTGTTCATCAGGTCGTGCCAGGCCGCGGCCTCGTCGGCCGGGACGTAGGGGACGACCTGGACGGTGAAGAGGTGGTCCTGGGCGCCGATGGCCTGTTGGACCTGCTGGAAGTCGCCGGTGGCGAGCTTCCCGGACGGCCAGCCGCGGGCCAGGATGGCGTCCTCCCGGGCCAGCATCTCCTTGGCCCAGAAGGCGTTCACCAGGGTCTTGGAGATCCAGGTGACCTCGCCGTTGTCCACGTGGCTCAGTGCGGTGAACAGCCGCAGGTCGACGGCGATCAGGTCGGTGTAGTAGCTGAACACGGCCTGCTGGTCGACGGCGCCGCGGTCGACGGCGGACCGCTGCTCGGCCAGTCTGCCCAGGGCCTGCCGTGCCTCGGCGACCGCGCTGCGCACCTCGGCGGGTGCGTTGCCGGCGGTCTCGCCGGAGAGTGCCTGGAACTGGCGCACGGCGTCGTCGGTGGCCTGGCGCTGACGGCGCAGTGCCTCGGTGACGCTGCCGGGCCGGGCGAGCGACTCGGCGCTGAGCCGGCGCTCCTCCTGGAGGTTGTAGTAGACGATGTTGGACGGCTGCCCGGCCTTCTGGGCCAGCAGGCCCTGGTCGGCCTGGCGGTTGAAGTCCGCGAAGGTCTGGCCGCTGGTGACCGCCCAGAGGACCGCGAGGGCGACACCGGGGACGACGGCCAGAACGAGCAGTGCCGTCCGCAGGGACAGGCGTGGCCGCCTGCGGGGGGTCTTCGGCGTCGGGGGCCGCCGATTCGCACGCGCGCGCAGAGCTGACTCCTAGGGGAAGGCGGTCGGCCTGGTGGGCCGGACCGTCCGGGCACGGGCTTTTGACGAGGCGATACTAGTCATACCGTGTAATAGGAGTGAAAACCCGTTCGCTCTCTGGACGGGATGCACACACAGCCTTAACACAATGTCATTCGCGGGTTCATGATTGGTGGGCGAAGGACCGTTGTCATACGGGATGACCTGCAATGACGCGTTATCAGGGCAGATGGGCGGCGGTCGGCAGGGCACCCCGGGGGCGTCCGGGGGGATCGTGTGAGAAGTGTGTGCCGGTGCTGCTCAGCCCGCGAGCAACCGCGCCCGGGTCGATTCCAGTTCGTCCGCCAGCACCTGCCCGGCGCCCTCCGCATCACCCCGGCGGACCGCCTCCACCAGCTCCGCGTGCGCCGCGTAGCCGTGCCCCGGGTCGCCCTTGCGCAGCTCCAGCAGGGCCACCAGCTCGACCAGGCGCTCCCTCAGGACCGGGACGAACTCCGCGAAGAGGTCGGACAGCACGGGGTTGCCGGCGGCCGCCACCACCGCACTGTGCAGCGCGATGTCGGCGTCCACGAAGACCGCGTCCGCCGCCCCGCCGGCCTCCCGGCGTGCGGTCAGCGCCCGGTCCAGCGCGGCCAGGTCGGCCTCGCCGCGCCGGACGGCGGCCAGCCGCGCGGCCTGCACCTCGACCATCGTCCGAACCTCGTACAGGTGCGCCAGCTCCGCCCTGCGCAGCCGTGCCGGCCAGTCCCCGCCCGGCCGGTCCGCCGTCACGAAGACGCCCGCGCCCTGGCGGCTGCGCACCATCCCGGCGCCGACCAGCGCGCGCAGCGCCTCCCGGACCGTCGACCGGCCGACGCCCAACTCCCGGGCCAGCGCCACCTCGCCCGGCAGTCTGCCGCCGACCGGCCACTGCCCGGCGGTGATCTGCTCCGCGATCCGCCGGGCGGCCTGGTCGACCAGGGGGGAGGGACGGAGGGGGCCGCCGAGCGAGGACATCGCGTTCACCTGACAGGTTGTCTGAGGAGTTGGTCGGCGGCTACCGTACCCGGCATGAAGCCGTGGAGTCTCCTTCTTGGTGGCCGCAGCGGGGTCTGACCGGACCGGCACCCCGCTGCGGGGCGCCGTGCTGCCGGTTCGTCCTCCGGTACCGACCTCGCGAAGGACCTTCACCGTGCGATTTCCCACGCTCCGCACCCCCGCCGGCCCCGTCCCGGCCGCCGCGCCCGCCTGGAACCCGCAGCGCGGCAGCGCCATGCCGCACCACCGCTACCGGCCCGCCCACGAGCGGGTCCACCTGCCTGCCGGAGAGCCGCGGGACTGGCCCTCGCGCCGGATCGAGCAGGCTCCGCTCTGGGTCCCCGTCGACCTGCGCGACGGCAACCAGGCGCTGGCCGAGCCGATGGACCCGGCGCGCAAGCAACGGATGTTCGACCTCTTCCTGGCCATGGGCTTCAAGGAGATCGAGGTCGGCTACCCCTCCGCCAGCCGCACCGACTTCGACTTCGTCCGCCGGCTGGCCACCACCCCCGGCGCCGTCCCCGAGGACGTCACCGTCGTCGTCTTCACCGCCGCCCGCGAGGACCTGATCGACCGCACCTTCGAATCCGTCGAAGGCCTGCCCAAGGTCGTCGTCCACCTCTACACCGCCACCGCCCCGGCCTGGCGCGACGTCGTCCTCGGCCGCGACCGGGACGAGGTCCGGGCCCTGGTCACCGCCGCCGCCGGGCACATGGCCCGGCGGGCCGGCGACCGCCCCGGCCTGCGCTTCGAGTTCTCGCCCGAGGTGTTCAACCTGACCGAGCCGGACTTCGTCCTGGACGTCTGCAACGGCGTCACCGCGCTCTGGGACGCGAGCCCCGACCGCCCGGTCATCCACAACCTGCCCGCCACCGTCGAGATCGCCACCCCCAACGTCTACGCCGACCAGATCGAGTACATGCACCGCCACCTCGCCCGGCGCGAGGCGGTGATCCTCTCCGTCCACCCGCACAACGACCGCGGCACCGGCGTCGCCTGCGCCGAACTCGCCGTCCTGGCCGGCGCCCAGCGGGTCGAGGGCTGCCTGTTCGGCAACGGCGAGCGGACCGGCAACGTCGACCTGGTGACGCTGGCCCTCAACCTGCACACCCAGGGCGTCGACCCGATGATCGACTTCTCCGACATCGACGAGATCCGCCGGACCGTCGAGCACTGCAACCGCCTCCCCGTCCACGAGCGCCACCCCTACGTCGGGGACCTCGTCCACACCGCCTTCTCCGGCACCCACCAGGACGCCATCAAGAAGGGGTTCGCCCACCACGCCAAGACGGCGGCCGACCTGGGCGTGCCGGCGGCGCAGGCGCCCTGGGCCGTCCCCTACCTGCCGATCGACCCGGCGGACCTGGGGCGCGACTACGAGGCCGTGATCCGGGTGAACAGCCAGTCCGGCAAGGGCGGCATCGCCTACCTGCTGCAGACCGGGCGCGGGCTCGACCTGCCGCGCCGCCTCCAGATCGAGTTCTCCCGGGTGGTGCAGGAGTCGGCCGACGACAGCGGGCGCGAGGTGACCGCCGACGAGCTGTACGTGCTGTTCCGCGCCACCTACCTGGACGCCGCGCTGCAGGTCGCGTGGCGCACCGGGGAGGAGGACGGCCGGCACTGGGCGGAGGTCGGCCCGCACCGGGGCGAGGGCAACGGCCCGCTGGACGCCGTCACCGCCGCCCTGCGCGCCGGCGGAACCGCCGTCGACATCCTCGGCTTCACCGAGCACGCCGTCCGCACCGGCCCCGACAGCGACGCCGTCGCGTACGTCGAGGCGCGGGTCGGGGGAGAGGTGGTCTGGGGCGTCGGGCGGGACTCCTCCGTCCTCACCGCCGGCGTACGGGCCGTGCTGAGCGCCGCCGGCCGCGCGACGGCGAACGGGCAGGAGAGGATGTCGGTATGACGCCCGCACTCCCCACCCGGAGCCAGGCCGTGGCCGACGCCCTCGCGGCGGCCGGCCTGCCCGGTGAGATCCGTGTCCTGCCCGACTCCGCCCGCACCGCCGCGGAGGCCGCCGCCGCGCTCGGCTGCGAGGTCGGCGCCATCGCCAACAGCCTGGTCTTCAGCTGCGACGACGCGCCCCTGCTGGTCATGACCAGCGGCGCCCACCGCGTCGACACGGCCCACCTGGCCCGGGAGCTGGGCACCGGCCCGATCACCCGCGCGTCCGCGGCCCAGGTCCGCGAGGCCACCGGCCAGGCCATCGGCGGCGTCGCCCCGGTCGGCCACCCGGCCCCGCTGCGCACCGTCGTGGACACGGCGCTGGCCGGGTACGAGCTGCTCTGGGCCGCGGCCGGACACCCGCACACCGTGGTGCCGATGACGTACGAGGAGCTGCTGAGGCTGACCGGCGGCACGCCGTCGGCGGTGGCGGCGGAGTGAGCGCGCGGCGCCCGCCCGGCCGGGTCCGGGCGGGCGCCGCCGCCTGAGGTGCGGGGCCGGTCCCGGGCCGGCAGCGGCCGCGGCGGCAGGGCCGATTTCACCTCCGGATCATCCGCTGATAAGTTCTTCCACGTCAGCAGGACGAGATCGCGAAAGTGATCGAGACCCGGGCTGTCAGGCGTCGGTGGTGCAGCGGTAGCACGCCCACTTTCAGTGGGAGGGGTTCGTTCAATTCGGGCCCGGCGCTCCAACTCGTAGGGGCGGAAGTCGTTTTCGACTTCCGCCCCTTTCGGTTTTCCCGGGGCGGTGGCGAGGCCGGTGCGGCGTGTGGCGTGTGGCGCGTGGCCGTGTGGCCGTGTGGTGCGGTCCGTGGGGGCGGCCGGCGTCCGGGGGCTACCGGCCGGCGTCCGGGGGCTACCGGCCGGCGGTCGGGCGGGGGCCCGGCCCTGAGGCCCGGGCCACCGCGAAGAGGAACAGTCCGCAGGCCGTCACGAGCAGCCAGCCGGGACGCGACGCGCCGGCGAGTCCGTCGGGGTCGACGCCGGCCACCAGCCCCCCGGCGACGGCGATGCCGACCGCCGAGCCGACCTGGCGCGCGGTCGAGGTGATGGCCCCGGCCACGCCGGCCCGGGACGGCGGCAGGCCGGCGACCGCGGTGTTGGTGATCGGCGCGTTGGCGAAGCCGAAGCCGACCCCGATCAGCAGGTAGGCGAGCAGGAGCAGCAGGACGCTGGTGTCCCGGCCGAGCTCCACCAGGCAGAGACCGCCGGCGGCGGTGAACCCGCCCGCCAGGAGGAGCGGACGTCGCGGTCCGAGACGCCCCACCAGGGCACCCGACCAGGGCGCGCACAGGGCGGCCCCGAGCGCCATCGGCAGAGTGGCCGCCCCGGTCGCCAGCGGCGTCCAGCCCCGGGCGTGCTGGAGGTAGAGCGTGTTGAGCAGCAGGCTCGTGTTCAGCGCGACGAACACGGCCACGGCGCCCAGGACGGCCGTGGCGAACGGCGCCCGCCGGAAGAGCCCGAGGTCCATCAGGGGATCGCTGCTGCGCCGCTCGACCCGGGCGAACCCGGCCGCCGCAGCCACGACCAGGGCGTAGCCGGCCAGCGCCAGGGGCGAGCTCCAGCCGATCCGCGGGCCCTCGATGAGGACGGCGACCGCGGCGCACAGAGCAAGGGTGAGGAGCAGCTGGCCGGGAAGGTCGAGCGGCCTGGCGCGCTGCCCGCGCGACTCCGGCACGAACACCGCGACCAGGACGAGGGCCCCGATCACGACCGGTGCGTTGATCCAGAACACCGATCGCCAGCCGAACGCCGCGATCAGCGCCCCGCCGGTGACCGGGCCCGCCGCCATGCTGAGCCCGAAGACCGAGGCCCAGACGCCGATCGCCCGGGCCCGCTCCTGCGGATCGGGCATCGCGTTGACCACGATCGCCAGGGCCACCGGGCTCAGCATCGAGGCCCCGACCCCCTGGGCGGCCCGCGCCGCGACGAGGAACCCCAGCGACGGGGCCACCGCGCAGGCGAGCGAGGAGAGGCCGAAGACGACCAGCCCGGTCCGGAACACGCGACGGCGTCCGAAGCGGTCCGCGAGGGCGCCGGAGGCGATCAGGAGACTGGCCAGGACCACGGTGTAGGAGTCCACGACCCACTCCAGGCTGCGGGTGTCCACGCCCAGGCCGCGTCCGATCTCGGGCAGACCGACGTTGACGATCGTGGTGTCCAGGCCCACGAGGAACATGCTCAGCGCGCAGACGGCCAGTACCGTCCACCGCCGGCGGGCGCTCAATGCGGGTTGAGCAGCCAGAATTGCTGTGGTCACGGGCCCACCTTCCGTTCGGCATCGCTTGCGGCCCCATGCTCGGACCGGGGACCGGTGCCGGCCCAGGGTCTTTGCGAAGACTGCAAAATGGTCCCCATGAACCGCATGGACCGGATGAACCCGGTGGGCGCCTCGCACGCCTCGCACGGCCCGGACGACGGGGTCGCGGAGATCCTCGAAAGCATCGGGCCGCGGCTGCGGGCCCTGCGGCGCGACCGCGGCCTCACCCTCGAAGCGCTCGCGGAGGAGAGCGGGATCTCCGTGAGCACGCTGTCGCGCCTGGAGTCCGGCAAACGGCGCCCGACACTCGACCTGCTCATCCCGCTCGCGCGGACCCACCGCGTCGCACTGGACCAGCTGGTGGCGGCGCCCGCCACCGGCGACCCGCGCGTCCACCTGAAGCCGCAGCGCAGGAAGCGCGGCAGTGTCCTGGTGCCGCTGACGCAGTACCCCGGCCGCGTCCAGGTCTTCAAGCAGGTGCTCGGGCACCGCGAACCGGAGCTGGTGACCCACGCCGGCTACGAATGGCTCTACGTGCTCGCCGGTGAACTCCGGCTCATCCTCGGCGAGCGCGAGGTCATCCTCCGTCCGGGCGAGGTGGCCGAGTTCGACACCGGCGAACCGCACTGGTTCGGCCCCGCCGGCGCGGACGCGGTGGAGATCCTGCACCTCTTCGGCCCCCACGGCGACCAGGCCGTCGTCCGCACCGGCCCGTCGGCGACGCCGTGATCCCGCGCCGTGACGGGCCCCATCGACGGGGCCGCAGCCGGGCGGCTGCGACCCCGTCATCAATGACGTGGCGTCAGGTCCACCACCTCCGCGCTTACATACCGAACGCCGCCGCCCAGCGGGCCGTGCCGGACGGCAGCGGGTCGCCCTCGTTCAGGCTGAGCGCCATCCACGCCTCGTCGGGCACGTCCATGGTGAGCTCCATGCCGTGCGCGGAGGCGCGGACGAAGCCGAACCGCGGGTAGTACGTCGGGTGCCCGAGCAGGAACACGAAGCGCTCACCCGCCGCGCGGGCGGCATCGAGCGCGGCGAGGACGGTGGCAGAGCCGGCGCCCGAACGCTGGTGGTCCGGGTGCACGGAGACCGGCCCCATGGCGAGAGCGGGGACGTCGCCGATGTACGCCCGGGAGAGGACGACATGGGCGACGGGCGTGCCGGCCGGGTCGGCGGCCTGCGTGGCGACGAAGGAGAGGCCGTCGATCCAGCCCTCGTCGGCGCGCAACGCGGCGAGGAGGTCGGCCTCGTGTGCCCGGCCGAAGGCGGCGAGGGTCAGGGCCTGGACGGTCGGGACGTCCGAGGGGGTCTCGGTACGGGTGAGCCAGGAAGAGGTCGAGGACATGGTGAACCCTTGGATGAAGGGCCCCGGCGCAACGCGGAAAGTACGGTCAGACCAGGGCCCGGGAGATGAGGACGGGCATCCGGGCGCTGCGCAGCACAGGCGCAGCGGTCATCACCGCGGCCACAATCTCACCTTCCCCGTCTCTCTCGGCATCCTGGTCAAGCACGGACGAGGCGACCGTAGCAGGGCGGGGGCTTCAACGCTCCTGATTTATTCGCCCGGATGCACCGGGGGCCGCTCGCCGGGTGGTGGACGGCCGAGGCGGAAGGTGGTGCGTCAGAGGGAGGCGGCGAACTCCACGAACGCCTGCGCCCAGCGGGCTTCCCGTGCGCGCCGCCGGCGACCACAACGGCAGGTGGGCGGCCACCCACAGGGGTGTGGCCGCCCACCTGCCGTTGGCGGTTCGTCATCCACGGGGAAGCGACTACCTGGGACGCGACCCGCTGTAGAGGTCCATGTAGGACACGTACTGCATCAGCTGCTGCAACGTGTAGAACGTACGGGCGAAGACCCCTTCGCCGACCGTGACGGGCGGGGTGCCGGCGTTGTTCATGACCCGGTACACCCAGTTCGAGAGCGTGTCCCAGTTCCTCTCCAGGTTGACGTTCTCCGTGCCGATCTGGGCGACGCCGTGGTCACGGATGTTGCCGCGGATGTTGTCGAAGATCCTTCCGAAGCGCGCCGCCTCCGAGGTGGCCTGGATCATCATGACGAGGGAGTCCGCCAGGACGGCGCGCCCGCTGCCGCTGTTCTGGAGCGCGGCGATCTGACGCACCTGCTGCAGGGCGTTGTCGAGCCGCGGCCCGTTGATCTGCTGGTTCTGCCGGCTGCCGCCGCCGGGCAGGCCGTTGTAGTTGCTGGTCCAGGGGAGGGTGCTCGCCTGGACCCCCAGCACCCGGTTGAAGCGCTCCCTCGGCGCGTCACCGTCGTTGAAGACCCAGTGCGTTCCCCCGACCTGGTAGAAGCCGGCCACGTAGAGGTTGTGCGGCCAGAAGTAGATCGCTCCGAGGTAGGCGCCGCCCCGGTTCAGGCTGATCTGGATGAGCTGGTCGTTGTCCGCCACGACGGTCTCGTCCAGGTCGGTCCTGAACCAGTCGTGGCTGCTGAGCGAGTGGAGCTGGGAGATCACGTCCCAATACCGCTGGTGCGCCGACGCACCGCCGCCGTTCAGGTCGCTGATGTCCCAGTTGATGGTGCTGAGGCGGTTGTTGGTGTCGGCGTGCGCCGAAGGCGGCGTCATACCCATGAGCCCGACCGCCAGGGCCAGGGCCACCAGTGCGCCGACCAGCCGCCGGCGCACTCGTACCAGTGCGCCGGATCCGTTCATTGTGAGCATGCGGGAGTTCCTCGATGGTGAGACGACGGGTCGTCAGCGCGCCGGCCCGGCCACTGGTTTCCGCACGTGGCGAGCATCCATGACGCGCTGTCGGCACGCTAATCGGCCGCACGATCCACTGATGTGCCGCCGGGGCCGTGGCTCTTGATCTGCAGCGCACTCCCCGCCCTGCCATCGCCGACCGGCCTGCCCGGTCCCACCACCGCGCAGGAAGTCGGCCGGGCGGGAAGGTGCGTATGCTGCTCGAAATCCGGTCCTGTCCTTCGGTCGGGAGGATCGCCGGCACCAACTGTGAGGCAGGGGTGGGAAACATGGTGGGACTGGTCCTGGTCGGCATCCTGGCGGCCGTCGTCGGCGGCTGCGTCTGCGTGGTCTGGGCGGACCGCGGCGGGCCCCGCTGGGCGCGTGTCGTGGCCCGGGTGACCGTCGGCGCGGGCAGGATGCTGCGGCGCTACCAGAAGCAGGAGAGCCGCAGCGTCGGCCGGTCCTCGGACGACGGCTTGTAGGCCCACTGTCCTTGGGTCCACGGCTCGCAGGTCCGCGGCTCGCAGGTCACGGCTCGCAGGTCACGGCTCGCAGGTCCGCGGCTCGGGGTCGCACCCTGCTCCTCAGTCCTCCCTCCCGCCCCGTTCGGCAGCCGTGAGCAGCACCTCGGCGGCCTCGGTGCGGGTGTACAGCACGTACCGGCCGGCGCGGTGGGCGTCGACCAGGCCGGCGGCGCGCAGGGCGGTCAGGTGCTGGGAGACGCCGCCCGGGGTGATGCCGGTGCGCCGGGCCAGGTCGGTGGTGGAGGCCGGGAGGTCGAGCTCGGCGAGCAGGTGCGCCCTGGTCCGGCCGAGCACCGCGGCGAGGGGCTGGGCCACCGCCGTGCGCCGTTCCCACAGGGTGGCGATGCCGCGCGGCGGGTACCGCAGGGTGGGCTGCCAGGCGGGGGCGGTGACGGAGAAGACGCGGGGCCAGGCGAACACCGACGGCACGAGCAGCAGGCCGTGCCCGCCGAGCCGCAGGGAGCCGCCGGGGGAGCGGTGCCGGATGCGCAGTGTTTCGCTGTCCCAGGCGACGGCCGGGTCGAGGTCGTTGAGCAGCCGGTCGGCGCCGCCCTCGGCCAGCAGCCTGGCCCGGTGGAGTACGTCGCCCTCCAGCAGCGAGCGCATCCGCGGCCAGTACGGCGCGAGCGCGATCTCCCAGAAGGCCTCGACGATTTCGGCGAGCTGCGCCAGGCCGCCGTGCGGGTCGGCGAGCAGTGCGTCGATCCGCGCGGACCGTGGCGCCCGCTTCCCGCCGAGGCCGGCGCGGACCCGTTCCGCCGGGGTCGCCCGGAGCGCGGCCAGCTCGACCGTCAGGTCGGACAGCGGAGTCGTCGGCGGGGGAGCGATGAAGATCGGGATCGCCCGGGGCGGGGCGGGGACGAGGTCGGCGAGCAGGCCCCAGTCCAGCCCGGCGGCGGCCAGTCGCGGGCGTACCTGGTCGCTCCACGGCCGGTACAGAGGGTGCGCGTCCGGGTTCCTGAGGATCCGGACGCTCGCCACGACCTCCCAGAGCGGGGACAGGGCGAACCTGGTCCGCGCCAGGTCGCGGGCGGTGAACTCCAACTCCAGCACGGCGCATCCCCGTCATTCGCTCGGCCTCTTGCTTTTAGCTCAGCCTAAATTCATGGTCCGGGTCCGGGGACGGCGCGAGGCTCGCCGCATGACCACGACTCACCCCGGTGCGACTCACCCCGACAAGGCACACCCCGGCGCGACTCACCCCGACAAGGCACACCCCGGTGCGACTCACCCCGACAAGGCACACCCCGGCACGACTCACCCCGACAAGGCACACCCCGGCACGACTCACCCCGGTGCGACCCGGCCGCCCGCGGCCCGGCCCGCGACCAGCCGTCCGCTTCTCCGCGATCCCGACTTCCGACTGCTGCTCGGTGCGACGGGGGTGAGCAGACTCGGCAGCGCGGTCGGCCAGCTCGCGCTCCCGCTGGTCGCCGTGCTGGCGCTGGACAGCTCGGCGGGGCAGGTCGGTCTGCTGTCGACGATGGGCACCCTGGCGTTCGTGCTGATCGGTCTGCCCGCCGGGGCCTGGGTCGACCGGCTGCGCAAGCGGCCCGTGATGGTGGCCGCCGACCTCGTCCGGGTGGTGCTGGTCGCCTCGGTGCCGGTCGCCTGGGCGTTCGGCGCACTCACCATCCAGCAGCTCTGCCTGGTCGCCCTGCTGACGGGTGCGGCCACCGTCTTCTTCGACGTCGCCGCGCTGAGTCATCTGCCGGACCTCGTCGGCCGGGACCACCTCGCCCGGGCCAACGCGTACCTGGTGACGGTCGACGCCGCGACCCAGGTCGGGGGCCGGGGCGCGGGCGGCTTCCTGGTGGCACTGGTCTCCGCGCCCCTCGCGCTCGCCGTCGACGCCGTCAGCTACCTCTGGTCGGCGGTCTGCCTGCTGCGCCTCCGCCGGCCGGAGCCGCAGCCGCAGCCGGCGCCCGAGGAGGCGGACCGCCGGCGGCTGGCCCGGGAGATCCGGGAGGGCCTGCGCTTCGTCTTCGGCCACCCCTCGCTGCGGGCCGTCGCCCTGGCGGGTGGCTGCACCAACCTGTCCATCCAGCTCTGCCAGACCGTGCTCCCCGTCCTGTTCGTCCGTGAGCTCCGGCTCCCCGACGCCGCGATCGGCCTGTTCTTCGCCGCCGGCGGGATCGGTGTCTTCCTCGGCTCGCTGTCGGCCCGCCACCTGGCCCGCCGCCTCGGCGCCGGGCGGGTGCTCTGGTCGATGGGTCTGGCGGTCGCACCGCTCGGTGTCGCGGTGGCGCTGGTCGACCGGGGCCCGGCGCTCTGGCTCGCCGCCGCCGGCTGGCTGGTCACCACCTTCAAGGTCGGCATCGACAACGTCCTCAAGGTCAGCTATCGCCAGAGCGTCACCCCCGACCGGCTGCTCGGCCGGATGAACGCCACGATGCGCTTCGTCCTCACCGGCTCCCTCGCGGCCGGGGCGGCACTGGCCGGCCTGCTCGGCGAGCTGTTCTCCACCCGTGCCGCCCTCTGGGCGGGCGCCGTGGGCCTCGCCCTCGTCTGGGTACCGGTCTACTTCTCGCCCCTGCGGACACTGCGCGAGCTGCCGGGCCTCTGAGCCGCGGCCGTCTGTGCCGGTGGCCTGCGCGCCGTCCTGCCGTTCTGACGCCCTGTTGCCCTGCGGCCCTGCGGCCCTGCGGCCCTGCGGCCCTGCGGCCCTGCGGCCCTGCGGTCCTGCGGTCCTGTCGCCCTGCACAGGAAGTCGGCCGGTCCGACTTTCTGTGCGGGGCGGGCTTCGCCCTTGTGCGGGTGCTGGTTTGCTTCTCGCCCTTGCGGGCGCTGCGCGTACTGCCGGGCCTGTGAGCTGCCGGCGGCTTGCGCGCCGACCTGCATGAGAGGTCGGCCGGTCCGACTTCCTGTGCGGGGCGGGTGCCGAGGTCCCCGCTCGGCGGTGTGCGTAGGCTTCCGACATGCCCGGTCTGCTGCCCTCGGTTCCCCGCCTTCCGGGGCCGTTCGTGCCCGCCGCTCCCAACGTCGCCACCCCGTTGGGCGTGCTGGAGTTCGGCGCGGTCGTCGACCGCCGGCCGGTGCCGCGGCAGCCGACCAGCGTCCACCGGCTGCCCGGCGGCGCCCTGATCCACCGCTGGGAGTGCGACTCCGTCGAACTGGAGCTGCTGCTCTGCCCGTTCGAGGCATCCGCCACCGACTTCACCGTCCCGGTCGACGCCTGCTGGGGCGCCGTCTGGCAGGTGTACGCGCGCACCGCGCTGCGCCGCGTCGAGCTCTCGGCGGCCTTCCGCGCCGTGCCGGCGGACGTGGAGAGCGGCTACGACGGCACGCAGGCCGTGGCCGCCGTCAGCCTGGAGAACGCCGGCACCGTCCTCACCCTGAGCGGCTCCGACGAGGAGGACATCTGTGCCCGTGCCGAGGCCGGCGACTCCGTGCCCCGCCGCTGGGCCGCCCACCTCGACGACGTCTACCGCCGCTCGCCCAGCCTCACCTGGGGCGTCGAGTACGTGGACGGCCACCGCGGCCTGACCTGGACCCTCCCGCCCTTCGAACCGGGCGAGCACGCCGTCCTGCACGCCGCCACGAGCTGGCGCACCCCGCAGCCCGACGACCCCGAGGACGACATGTCCACCTGGTGGGCCGCCATGGTCCAGCCGTCGTACCTCCTGGCCGCGGCGTCGGCCCGGTAGCCGCCCCCCGGGCCCGTCCGTGAAACGCGCGCCCGTTACCCGAACCGCCCCACGAACCGGCGCTGCCACGGCGTCTCCACCGCGTGCCGGTCGTAGTGCTCCCGGACGTACGCCACCGCCTCGCCGGCCGGCACACCGTCCAGGACCGCCAGGCAGGCGAGGGCCGTGCCCGTCCGGCCGCGGCCGCCGGCGCAGGCGAGCTCGACCCGTTCGGCGGTCGACCGCTCCCACGCCTCCCGCAGGGCCGCGGCGGCCTCGGTGCGGTCGGCGGGCAGCCTGAAGTCCGGCCAGCGGAGCCACCTGGTCTCCCAGGGGAAGGCCGCGGGCCGCCGGCCCAACAGGTAGAAGCCGACATCGGGCCCCGGGCCCGGCGGCACCGGCCGGAGCAGGCCGCGCCCCCGCACCAGCCGGCCGGAGGGGAGTCGCATCACTCCGGCGGCGGTCGGATCCCAGGGCGCCCCGGAGGCTCGGTCGACAGAGACGGTCATGGGGCGAGCCTACGACGCTGCGGCAGGCCCCTTCCTCCACGGCCGCACGGCTGCGACACTCGCCCCATGGGCGTTCGGGGGGATGCGCCGGAGCAACCGGCCATGGTCGTAAGGCCGTTCGCGGCCAAGCAGGTCACCGCGGTCGCCGCCGCGGTTGCCGCGCTGCTGCTCCTGCTCGCGGGCCGCTACGGATTCCACCGCGACGAGCTGTACTTCCTGACCGCCGGCGAGCACCTGGCCTGGGGCTATGTCGACCAGCCGCCGCTGACCCCGCTGCTCGGGCGGGCGTCGACGGCGGTGTTCGGCGACAGCCTGACCGGGCTACGGGTGGTCCCGGCGCTGATCTGCGCGGCGAGCATCGCCCTGATGGCACTGCTGGCACGGGAGTTGGGCGCCGGACGACAAGGTCAGCTGCTCGCCGCCTGCTGCGCGGCCTGCTCGGCGTTCGTCCTCGCCGTCGGTCATCTGCTGAACACCAGCACCTTCGACCTGCTCGCCTGGCTGGCCGTCTGCCTGCCGGCACTGCGCCTGCTGCGGACCGGCGACGGCCGCTGGTGGGTGGCGCTCGGCGCGGCCACCGGGGTCGCGCTGCTCAACAAGGACCTCGTCGTGCTGCTCGCCGTCGCCCTCGTCCCCGCCGTGCTCGCGGTCGGGCCCCGGCACGTGCTGCGGAGTCGGTGGCCGGTGGCCGGACTGGCGGTCGCGCTGGTCGTCGCGCTGCCGAACCTGTGGTGGCAGGCCGCGCACGGCTGGCCCGAGCTGACCGTGGCCGGTGGGATCAGCGACAGGGACGGGGCCGGCAACCGACTGATGTTCGTGCCGATGCAGATCCTCTACCTGTCCCCGGTCCTGGTGCCGGTCTGGGTGGCGGGGTTCCGGCGGCTGCTCCGGGACCGGGCCGTGCACTGGGCCAGGCCCTTCGCCGTCGCCTACCCGGTGATCTGCGTCGCGGTGATCGCCGTCGGAGGCAAGCCGTACTACGCGTTCCCGTTGCTGCTGGTGCTGGTCGCCGCGGGCTGCGAGCCGCTGGCGCAGCGGGTGGCGGCGCGGCCACGTCGTGGCCGGGTGCGGTTCGCGGCGTGGCTGGCGTTCGCGGCCGCGGTGAACGTCGTGATCACCCTGCCGGTGCTGCCGGCTCAGCTGGTCCCGGTGGTGAACGGGATCGACGCGGAGCAGGGCGAGCAGATCGGCTGGCCCGAACTGGCCGAGGCCGCCGCCGGAGGCTGGTCCGCGATTCCGGCCGACCGGAGGGGCCGGGCGGTGATCTTCACCTCGAACTACGGCGAGGCGGGCGCGCTGGCCCGGTACGGCCCGCGCCACGGACTGCCGGCCCCCTACTCCGGGCACATGAGCCTCGCCGACTGGGGCCCGCCGCCGGACACCTCCGACGGCCCGGTCCTGCTGCTCCACCCGGACGGGTCCGCGGGCGTGGAGCGGTACTTCACGGGCTGTCGGGTGGTCGCCCGCGTCGACAACGGCCACGGAGTGGCGAACCAGGAGCAGCACGCCCCCGTCCTGCTGTGCACCGGCACCACCAGGCCGTGGTCCGCCCTCTGGCCGGAGCTGCGGCACTACTCCTAGGGCCGGCCGGGGATCGGCCAAGTCGGCCGGGGGAATCGGACACTCCGTCACCCCCGGTCGGCCATGTCATGGCCAAGTCATTTGTGTGGATGGTGAACTGACGCCCCGATCCCTCACACAGCGGAGGAACGATGAAGCGATTCACGCGGGTGGCGGCCGTGGCAGCGGCGGTGCTGGCAGCCGTGGCGGTCAGTTCGGTTCCGGCCCAGGCCGCCAACCCCGGGGTGCTGTACAACCTGGCCTCAGGTTGGTGCGCCGACCTGCCCAACTACGGCGCGGAGTACAACACCAAGGTGTACGAGTACACGTGCGACGGGTCAAGCAACGACAATCAGCAGTGGAGTTTCGACTACGACGGCAATGTCTACCGCGGCATGTCGGCCTTCACGATCCGCAACATCAAGAGCGGCCAGTGCATGGACGTGCCGGACTACGGGGTGGTGGACCCGGGCACCCAGGTCGGGATGTACACCTGCTCCCCGGGCGGCGGGGACAACCAGGAGTGGGTCTTCCAGCCGTCCTCGGACTACTCCGGCTACGGGGTGCTGATGAACGTGAAGACCCTGATGGCCACCACTCCGACGCTGTGCCTGGACGTCGCCAACTGGGGCGGCGAGCGCAACGGCCTGCCGCTGACCGTCTACAACTGCTACGGAGCCGGTTGGGCTTACGGCGGCACCGACGACCACCTCTGGACGCTGTACTAGAAGCAACGCCGTTCGTCCTGACGATCGGCTGAGCGCGGCCGAGGGGAGCCCCGGCGCCCGTATCAACCGATCGGTTGATACGGGCGCCCCGGGTCGAGCGGATCGGCGGATGCCGCCCGTCCCGGCCGCTCGCGAAGCTGGACCCATGAAACCTTCCGGCAGTCCAGCGCCGCCCGCCTCGGGCCCCGTCATCGAGGTGACCGGCCTTCAGAAGTCCTACGCGGGGCGCCCGGTGGTCGACGGCGTCTCCTTCTCCGTCGCCGAGGGCGAGATCTTCGGTCTGCTCGGCCCCAACGGTGCCGGCAAGACCACCGTGGTCGAGTGCGTGGCCGGGCTGCGCGTTCCCGACGGCGGCACCGTGCGCGTGGCCGGGCTCGACCCGCGGGCCGACCGCGCGGCGACCACCCGGGTCCTCGGCGTCCAGCTCCAGGAGAGCGAGCTCCAGCCCAAGCTGACCGTCCGCGAGGCCCTGGAGCTGTACGCCGCCTGCTACCCCGACCCCGCCGACTGGCGGTCGCTGGCCGGGCGGCTGAACCTCACCTCCCGGCTGTCCACCCGGTTCGCGGACCTCAGCGGCGGGCAGAAGCAGCGGCTGTTCATCGCGCTGGCGCTGATCGGCCGGCCGCGCGTGGTCGTCCTGGACGAGCTGACCACCGGGCTCGACCCGCAGGCCCGGCGCGCCACCTGGGAGCTGGTCGAGTCGGTCCGGGAGGGCGGGGTCACCGTCCTGCTGGTCACCCACTTCATGGAGGAGGCGCAGCGCCTCTGCGACCGCATCGCCGTCGTCGACCGGGGGCGGATCGTCGCGCTGGACACCCCGGCCGGGCTGATCGGCCGCTCGGCCGGGGCCAGGGTCGTCTCCTTCCGGCCCTCGGTGCCGCCGGCCGAGGCCGACCTCGCCGCGCTGCCCGGGCTCGTCTCCGTCGTCTCCGAGGAGGGCCGGCTCACGCTGGCCGGGACCGACGAGACCGTCGACGCCGTCCTCACCCTGCTCGCCCGCAACCGCATCACCGCCCATGAACTGCGCGTCACCGACGCCACCCTGGAGGACGCGTTCATCGACCTGACCGGAGCCGAGTCATGACCGCCGCCCGCACGCCGTCCACGCCGTCAACGTCAACGTCCACGTCCGGGGCGGCCGGGTCGTCCGGGGCGTCCGCGCCGTCCGCGCCGTCCGCCCGGGCCGTCCGCCGGCGCGGTCCGGCCGCCGCGGTCCTCGCCGCCGAGGCGCGGCTCTTCCTGCGGGAGCCGGCCGGCGTCTTCTGGATCCTGGTGTTCCCCACCCTGCTGCTCGTGATCCTCGGTTCGATCCCCGCCTTCCGCGAGGTCAAGGAGTCGCTCGGCGGCATCAGGACGGTCGACGCCTACGGGCAGGTGTCCGTGCTCATCGCGCTGCTCACGGCCGCCGTGGCGGCCATGCCACCGGTGATCACCGGCTACCGGGAGCGCGGCATCCTGCGCCGGATGTCGACCACCCCGGTCCGCCCGGCCGCGCTGCTCGGCGCGCAGATCGTCCTGCACGGCGCCGCCGCGTTGGTGTCCGCCGCGCTGTCGCTGGCGGTGGGCCGGATCGTCTTCGACGTGGCGCTGCCGCGGCAGCCGCTCGGCTACCTGCTCGCCCTGGTGCTCGCCGCTCTCGGCGCGCTGGCCCTCGGCGCGGTGATCTCCGCGCTCTCCCGGACCTCGAAGATCGCCAACGGGGTCGGCACCGCGGTCTACTTCCCGATGATGTTCTGCGTGGGCACCTGGGTGCCGGTGCAGGCGATGCCGGACGCGCTCGCCCGGGTGGTCGGCTGGACGCCGTTCGGCGCCGCCGCCGAGGCGTTCGGCGAGGCGTCGGCGGGGTCCTGGCCGGGCTTCGGGCACCTGGGCGTGCTCGCGGTCTGGGTGGTGGCGCTGCTGGCGGCGGCCGCCCGCTGGTTCCGGTGGGAGTGACCCCGTGGTGATCGGCCTCGTGCAGACTGGGCGGGTGACCATTGCGTACGGGGGGGCCGGCGGGGACGCGGCCGACGGGGGCGGGCCCGGCGGGATCGCCGTCGGGGGCGGTGCGCCCGGCAGCGACCGGGGCGGGAGCGACGTGGCGCGGACGGGGGCCGAGAACGCCGCGAGGGCCGGCACCGCCGTCGAGCGGCGGTGGGCGGTGTTCCACCGCTGGGGATCGTTCGCCCTGCTCGGCGCCGGCCTGCTGTTCTCGGCGGCCACCTCCCGGCTGATCGGGATGGACGGGCCCCGGTGGGCGGCCGTCGGGGCGCTCGCCGCCGCGGCCGTCGTGCTGCAACTGTGGTGGCTCGCGGCGGCCCGCGACCGCCCCGGCCCGTCCGCCTACAGCGCCGCGTACTACGGGGTCCGCTGGGCACTGGCCTTCGCGCTGACCTGGCTGAACCCGTTCTTCGCCACCTATGCGACCGCCGGCTACTACGACGCGGAGCGGCTCCTGCCGCGGCGCCTGCGCTGGCCCGGCATGGTCGCCACCGCGGTGACCCTGGCGGGCTCCCAGTCCGGCGGGTTCCCGCCGCGCGGCACGACCGGGATGGTCGTCTTCGGCGGGCTGCTCACCGTGCACCTCGTGCTGCTGGTGGTGCTCAGCCGGGTCGCCGCCCAGGAGGCCGAACGGGCCCGCGCCCAGGCCACCGCCATCGAGGAGCTGGCCCGGGCCAACGCCGCGCTCCAGCAGGCGCTGGCGGAGAACGCCGCCCTGCACGCCCAACTGCTCGTCCAGGCGCGGGAGGCCGGGGTCGCCGACGAGCGCACCCGGATGGCGGCCGAGATCCACGACACGATCGCACAGGGGCTGGCCGGCATCGTCACCCAGCTCCAGGCCGGTGCCACCGCCCCCGACCCGGCCGCCGCCCGCGGCCACCTCGACCGGGCCGCCGACCTCGCCCGGCACAGCCTCGGTGAGGCCCGCCGCTCCGTCCGCAACCTCTCGCCGGCGGCGCTGGAGCACGACACGCTGCCGGGGGCGCTGCGCAAGACGGTCGCCGAGTGGCGCGAACGGACGGGGGTGCAGGCCGAGTTCACCGTCACCGGCACGGTGGAGGAGCTGCACGGCGAGATCGCCGCCACCCTGCTGCGGATCGGCCAGGAGGCGCTCGCCAACGCCGCCCGGCACGCGCAGGCGACCCGTCTCGGGCTCACCCTCTCCTTCATCGACGACGAGGTCGTCCTCGACGTGCGGGACGACGGCCGGGGCTTCGACCCGCTCGCCCTGCCCACCGCCTCCGCCCGCGCCGGCACCGGCGGCTTCGGCCTGTCCGGCATGCGGGCCCGGGCCGAGCGCATCGCCGGCTCGGTCACCATCGAGTCCGAACCCGGCTTCGGGACGGCGGTCTCGGCTCGCGTACCGTTGGTGCGCCATGAGCGATGACGTGATCACCCTGCTCCTCGTCGACGACCACCCCGTCGTGCGCGACGGCCTGCGCGGCATGTTCGCCGCCGACCCCGGGTTCCGCGTGCTGGGCGAGGCGTCGAGCGGCCCCGAGGCCGTGGCCCGGGTCGCCGCGCTCGACCCCGACGTCGTCCTGATGGACCTGCGGATGCCGGGCGGCGGCGGGGTCGAGGCCATCACCGCCCTCACGGACCGGGGTGCGCGGGCCCGCGTCCTCGTCCTCACCACGTACGACACGGACGCCGACACCCTCCCCGCCATCGAGGCCGGCGCCACCGGCTACCTGCTGAAGGACGCACCGCGCGACGAGCTGTTCACCGCGGTGCGCGCCGCGGCCGAGGGGCGCACCGTGCTCTCCCCGGCGGTCGCCTCCCGGCTGGTCGCCGCGGTGCGCACCCCGGCGGCCCGCGGCGGGGCGGCCCACGGGGAGGACGGCCCCCGCGGGGAGGGTCCGGAGGAGACGCCGCTGTCGACGCGCGAGCGCGAGGTGCTGGCCCTGGTGGCCAAGGGCACCTCGAACCGGGAGATCGCCCGGGTGCTGTTCATCAGCGAGGCGACCGTGAAGACCCACCTCACGCACATCTACGCCAAGCTGGGTGCGGCCGACCGGGCCGCCGCCGTGGCCCAGGCGTACGAGCGGCGCATCCTCGGGTAGGGCCCGTCCGTCGTGGCGCCACCGGCGCGCCCGTGCCGAACCGCCCTGCCGAACCGCCTTCGCCGACCCGTCTCTGCCGCACCGGGACCGCCACCGCGACCACCTCCGCCGCCACTTCCGCGGACCGGTGAACCGTTGCGCACCACGGTTTCTGACGGATGGTCGGTAGAGTCCGGTGCCATGACCGAGGTGAGCGGCGAACCGCGTGACGGATCCCCTGGCGACGGACTCCCGGGAGGCGGCCGGCTGGCCGGCAAGGTGTGCGTGGTGACGGGCGCGGCCAGCGGCATCGGCCGCGCGGTGGCCGAGCGCTTCGCCCGGGAGGGCGCGTCGGTCGTCGCCACCGACATCGACGCCGTCGGCCTGCGCCGGCTGGCGGAGCAACTCCCGCAGGCCGTCGTCACGGTGGTCGGCGACGTCTCCCGCGACGACGACGCCCGCCGGATGATCGCCGCCGCCGTCGACCGGCATGGTCGCCTCGACGTCCTGGTGGCCAACGCGGGCGTGCTGCCGCTGATGGAGATCACCGAGGCGAGCGCCGAGGAGTGGGACCAGGTGATGGCCGTCGACGGCCGCGGCATGTTCCTCACCTGCAAGTACGCGATCGAGGCGATGGCGGCCCCGCGGGGCCGGGGCGGCGCGATCGTCTGTGTCTCCTCCATCTCCGGCGAGGCCGGCCAGCGCGGCCAGGCCGTCTACGGGCCCGCCAAGTTCGTCGCCTCCGGCCTCACCAAGCACCTCGCCGTCGAGTGGGCCGACCGCGGCATCCGGGTCAACGCCGTCGCCCCCGGCACCATCACCACCGAGCGCGTGCGCCGCCTCCGGGACGAGCCGGGCGGTTCCGAGTACCTCGCGGCGATCGAGCGGCTCCACCCGATGGGCCGCCTCGGCGCGCCCGCCGAAGTGGCCGCCGCCGTCGTGTTCCTGGCATCCGACGACGCCTCCTTCGTCACCGGCGCCGTCCTCCCGGTCGACGGGGGCTACCTGGCGCAGTAGGCCGTCGGGCGCCCAGCACCTCGATCAGCACCGAGACGCCCTCCGGGCCGCGGCCCGCGGCGAGGGCCCGCTCGGTGACGGCGAGGGCGGCGTCCAGGACGGCGGTGTCCAGGCCGCGGGCGCGGGCGGTGCCCGCGACGTGGGCGAGGCCGGCCGCGGCGGAGGTGACGCTGCTGAGGTCGCCGGGGTGGTGGCCCTCGTCGGCGCGGCGGGCCCAGTCGTCGATGAGGGCCGGCAGGATGCGCGGCAACCCGTGGGCGTACGGGGCGAGTTCGGCGGCAGCGATGCCCTCGGCGCGGGCCAGGGCGAGGGCGTGCAGGTAGCCGTGCGCGGTGGTCCAGAAGAAGTCCAGCAGCGCCGCGTCGTACGCCGCCGCCCGGCCGGGGTCGGCGCCCAGGTGGGTGACGGTGCCGGCGAGAGCGGCCAGCGCGGGCCGGTGCACGTGGAACGGCTCCTCCTCGCCGGAGCAGACGATCACGCCGCCCGGCTGCCCGATGGTCGGGGTGGGGGTGAGGATCGCGGCGTTGAGCAGCCGGACGCCTTGTCCGGCGGCCCGGGCGGCGGTCTCCCGGGCCTGTCCGGGGGCGACGGAGGTGGTGTTGACCACGGTCCGGCCCCGCAGGGCCTCGCCGGCGGCGTCGAGGACGGCCCGGGCGGCGTCGTGGTCGCGGACGCAGAGCAGCGTGAGAGGGCTCGCGCTCGCGGCCCCGGCGGCGCTCACGGCGGCTTCGGCGCCCCCGGCGAGCAGGTCGGCGTCCCGGCCGGGGGTGCGGTTCCAGACGGTGACCGGATGGCCGGCCGTGAGCAGCGCGGAGGCCAGCGCGCGGCCCATCGGGCCGAGGCCGAGCACGGTAACGGGGGTGCGGGAAGGGCTGGTTGCGGAAGATCGGAAGTCTGTCACGGCGGTTAAGCTAGACCTTCACGTCGACGTGAGGGTCAAGCGTGGGAACGGGCGCCGAGGGGGCCGTGGTGCGGATCGGGGAACTGGCCGGGCGGACCGGGGTGAGCACCCGTGCGCTGCGCTACTACGAGGAGCAGGGCCTGCTCAGCCCCGAACGCCGCCCCAGCGGCTACCGCGAGTACGGCGAGCACGACGTCCGCACCGTCCACGGCATCCGCACCCTGCTCGCAGCGGGCCTCAGCAGCACGGTGATCGCCGGGATCCTGCCCGGCCTGCCCGCCCCCGGCGAGCGCCGCCCCGGCCCGACCTGCCCCGAACTCCTCGCCGGCCTCGCCGCCGAGGACGCCCGGATCGCCGGGACCATCAGCGAACTCGAGTCCGCACGCCGCCTGTTGGGCGACATCATGGCCGCCGCGGCGCCGGGCGAACTGATCACCACGCCCCGGCCGGACGCCCCCTCAGCTCGGAAGGCTCCCCGGAGAAGCTGACCTCGCCCCGGTGCAGCACGTGGACGACCGCCGCCCCGGCCAGGCTGCGGGGGAGCGACTGCGCGGTCAGCACGACCGTCCGGTCCCCGGCGGCGGCCGTGCCGAGCAGGTGGGCGTGGAGCCGGGCCGTGACGGCGGGCGCGAGGCCCCGGTCCGGCTCGTCGAGCAGGAGCAGGCGCGGGCGTGCGGTCAGCGCCCGGGCGACGGCGACCAGTTGCCGCTGGCCGCCGGAGAGCGTCCCGGCCGGGCGGGGCAGCAGGGCGGACAGCTCGGGCAGGAGCGCGAGCACCTCGTCCGCCCCGGAGGGGTCGGAGCCGCCGAGCCCGAGGTGCTCGGCCACCGTCAGCGAGGCGAACACCGCCCGCTCCGCCGGCACCAGTGCCAGCCCGAGCCGGACCCGCCGGTGCGCGTCGAGCGCGGTGACGTCCCGCCCCTGCCAGAGCACCCGCCCGGCGGTGAGGCGGACCACCCCGGCGAGCGCGTGCAACGCGCTGGTGCGGCCGGAGCCGTTGCGGCCGAGCAGGACGGTGACCGCGCCGGCCGGGAAGGCGAGGTCCACCCCGTGCAGCGCCTCCAGCGGCCCGTACCGGACGCGGGCCGAGCGCAGGGCGGCTTCGACGCTCACGGGCCGGCCCCCGTCGGTGCCGCCGCCCCGCCCCACAACCGCTCCACCCGGGCGTCGGCGAGTACGGCGCGGGCCGGACCGCACGTCACCACCCGGCCGCCGGCCATCGCGTACACGGTGTCGGCCAGCTCCCCGACCAGGTCCGGGTCGTGCTCGACCAGCAGCAGCGCCATGCCCCGGCCGGCCAGGCCGCGCAGGACGGAGACCAGCCGGGCGGTCTGCGCCGCGTCCAGACCGGCCGACGGCTCGTCCAGGAGCAGCACGCGCGGGTCGCCGGCCAGGGCGCGGGCCAGCTCCACCAGGCGCAGCACCCCGGTCGGCTGGTCGCCGGCCGGCTGCGCCGCGACGCTCCCGAGCCCGAACAGGGCGAGGGCCCGCGCCGTCGCCCCGTCCACCGTGCGCGGGTCCGGCCGGCGGCCGCGCCGCTGCTCGGCGCCGATCCGGACGTTGTCCGCGACCGGGAGGGTCGGGAAGACGGCGATCTGCTGGAACGTCCGGGCCAGCCCGAGCCGGACCCGGGCGTACGCGGGCAGCCGGGTGACGTCACGGCCGCCGAGCAGCACCCGGCCGGCGTCCGGGCGGACCGTCCCGGCCAGGCAGTCGAAGAGCGTGCTCTTGCCGGCACCGTTCGGTCCGATCAGTGCGGTGATCCGCCCCGGCGGCGCGGCCAGGTCCACCCCGGCCACCGCCTCGATCCCGCCGTACCGGCGGACCACGCCCCGCGCGGTCAGCCGGGCCCGGCCGGCGTCCGTACGGTTCACGGCCGGGCCTCCCCCGGGGCGTCGCCGCGCCGGGCGGCGATCAGGGCGCGGAGCCGTCGGCCCGCCGGGGTGAGCCGGGCGGGCGGCAGCGCCGCGGCGGCCTCCGCCGGGCGGCGGCGCGGCAGACGGGCCGCCATGCCCGCGAGGCCACCCGGCAGGCGGCCGATCGCCGCCGCGAGGACGCCGACCGCGACCGCCGACACCCCCGCCACCGTGCCCGAGTCCAGGCCGATCAGCAGGGCGGCGGCGAGCACCGCCCCGAGCGCGCTGTCCGCGCCGGCCACCACCACGGCCGCGAACCACAGCAGCCCGAGCACCGGGTCGAACGAGGCCGCGTCGAAGGCCCGCCCGGCCAGGCCCATCAGCGCGCCGCCGAGCGCGGCCAGCGCCGCCCCGGCCACGAAGGCGAACAGCTTCAGCCCGGGCACGTCCACCCCCGCCGCCACCGCGCCCTGCTCGTGGTCGCGCATCGCGGTCAGGGCCCGGCCCAGCCGCCCCCGGTGCAGTGCGTGCACCACCACCAGGCCCAGCCCGAGCAGCAGCAGTTCGGCGAGGTAGAAGGCCCGGTCGCCGGCCAGGAAGGCGGGCCGGTCGAGAGTCAGCCCGGTGGTCGCGTACGGCTGCTGGAAGACGAAGCGGCTCATCGCCGTCCCGACCGCGAAGGTGACGAGGGCGAGCGCCAACCCGCGCCGCCGGATCGCCGGCCAGCCGGTGAGCAGACCGAGCGGCGCGGTCGCCAGGACCGCGAGCAGCAGCGCGGGCGCGGCGGGCAGCGGCGGCACGCCCGGGATCCGTCCGGACATCAGCAGCGCCGTCCCCAGCGCGCCGAGCCCCGCGTACCCGGCCTGGCCGAGCGAGATCTGCCCGCCGTACCCGGTCACCACCACGATGGACAGCAGGACCAGGGCCAGCGCGGGCACCAGCAGCGCGCTGCGCAGGTCGTTGCCGCGGAAGCCGAGCGGCAGCAGGAGCAGCACCAGGCAGGCCGCCCGGGCCGCCCGCCCCCCGCCGGCCGGCCCGGGCGCGGTGAGCGGGGCACGGTCGGGCTGCCCGCCCGTGATCCGGGGGCCGGCCAGCAGTGCGGCGGCCAGCAGCGCCACCACGAACAGGTTGGCCTGCACCGCCTGCACCAGCGGCAGCAGCTGGCCGGGCGGGCGCAGCCGGGTCATCTCGGCCTGCGCGATCCCGAGGCCGAGGCCGGTCGCCACCGCCACCGGGATGGACCGCAGCCGGGCGGCCACCGCGACCGCCATCGTCTCCATCACCAGCAGCGGCAGCCCGTACGGGTCGAGCAGCAGGTAGGGCGCCAGCGCGACACCGACCAGGCCGGCGGTGAACGAGCCGAACGCCCAGCCGGCCGCCGAGACCCGGTCGGCGTCCACCCCGGCCAGCCGGGCGAGCCGGCGGTCGTCGACGACCGCGCGCAGCTGGAGGCCGAACCGGGTGAAGCGGGTGGTCGCGGCCACCGTCACGGAGAGCACCAGGATGGCGGCGAGCTGCGCCACGGTGTCCGGCCGCAGGGTGTGTCCGCCGGGCAGCACGATCGGAGCACCGCCGAACGGGGACGGCGCGCCGCTCAGCGGGGCGGCGCCCCAGAGCAGCACCACCACCCCGATGAGCAGGACGAAGACGCCGACCCCGGCGACCACGGTCTCGGCCGTCCCGGCGCCGCGCCGCTGCAACGGCCGGTACACCAGGGCGTCCAGCACCACCCCGAGGGCGGGCGCGACCAGCAGCAGGCAGCACGCGACGGCCGGCCAGACCGGCCAGTGCCGCACCACGACGAGGTCGCGCAGCAGGTAGGCGACGAGCATGGCCTGCGCGCCCTGGGCGAGGTTGAGCACGCCGGTGGCGCGGTGGCAGACGACCAGGCCGATGCCGCTCAGGGCGGCGGCGCAGCCGACGGTCAGTCCGGCGAGCGCGAGGTCGACGGTGAGGCCGAGGGAGTCGGGGGTGAGGACGTCCGGCACGGGGACCTCCGCCGCTCAGCCGGCCGGTGGGGCGGCGTCGCCCGGGCCGGCGGGGCCGGCGGGGCCCTCGGGCGGGTCGGCCCCGCCGGGCGGCCCGGGTTCGCAGAGCCGGCAGGGGGCGAGCCCGCGCGCCCGGACGGCGGCGGCGTCCACCGGTACGGCCCGGGGTTTGCCGGTCACCAGCGGGCAGTGCGGCCGGTGGTAGAGGGTGCCCTCGGGGACGGCCAGCGTGACGCCGGCGGTCTCCGCGTCGCCCGCGGCGTCAGCGTCGCCCGCGTCGCCCGTGTCGTCGGCGTCGCCTGCGTCGCTCGCGGCGCCCGTGCCGTCGGCGTCGTCACCGGGGGAGTTGTCGCCGGGGGAGCCGTCGCCGGGCCCGTCGTCGGGCTCGACCAGCAGGGCGTAGAGCCGCTCGACCCGCAGGTGCGTCAGGTCGGCGGAGCGGTCGGACGGCCCCGGGGAGCGGCCGGAGGAGCGCAGGGCGACCAGGACGACGCCCGCCACGATCAGCGCCGCGCCCGGGATGGTGGACGAGGCCAGGTAGGGGATCTGCTGCTCGGCGAACTGCTCGCCGGACACCCCGTACCAACCCAGCACGCAGAGGGCGGCCCCCGCGGCCGCGATGATCCAGCCGGTCCACTCGCGCCACTCGCTCCACCCGCGCGCGCCGCGGACCGTCCGCACCGCCCGCGCGGCGGGGCGCCGCGGGCCGGCGGCGGGAGGGCCGCCCGCCCCCTGAGCGGCGGTACGGGAGCTTTCGCCCCCGGATTGCGATTCGTCCATGGATCCGCCTTGATGGTGTCACTTGCGACATTTCCAGGATCGGCCTGGAACAGCATCCGGACATCGGCGGAGCGGGCCGCGCGGCGCATCCGGGCGGCGCGGCCGACGCGGTCGGGGCTTCGGCGCCGACGACGTGACCGCCGCAGTCGAGAGGAACACCATGCACGTGAGGCAGAGCGGCACCCGCGACACCCGCGGCACGCGTCGGGGCGGCGGCCCGGTCCTGCGGTCGGCGAGCGCGCTGCTCGCGTTGCTGCTGGTGGGCACGGTGGCCGCGTGCAGCAGCAGCAAGTCCACCTCGACGGCCTCGGGGTCGGCATCCGTGTCCGCCTCGGCGTCGGCCAGTGCCAGTGCCAGTGCGAGCGCCAGCGCCAGTGCCAGCGCGAGCCCCGGCGGGACCGCGCCCGCCGACCCGGCGACCGCGAAGAACCAGGTCACCGCGAACTGGGAGAAGTTCTTCGACCCCAGCACCCCGATCCCGGAGAAGGCCAGTCTGCTCCAGAACGGTGACGTGCTGCTCCCCGCCCTCCAGGGCTTCTCCCAGGACCCGCGGGTCGGCCAGGTGAAGGCCAGGGTGACCGACGTGGCGTTCACCTCGCCGACCGATGCCACCGTCACCTACGAGCTCTCGCTCCAGGGCACCGTGGTCGAGCCGAGTGCCACCGGCCAGGCCGTGCTGGAGAACGGCACCTGGAAGGTCTCCCGCTCGACCCTGTGCGGCCTGCTCACCCAGGCGGGCGCGGGCAGCGGAACCCCGATCCCCGGATGCAGCTGACGGCGCCGCCCTCCCGCCGGGCCGCCGGCGGACCCGTCCGCCGACGGCCCGCGCGCCGCGCCCGCGTCCGTGTCCGCGCCCTGGCGCTGTCGCTCGTGCCGCTGCTCGTGCTGCTGCCCGTCGCCGCCTGCGGGACCCGGCTTCCGGACAGCGCGTTCGGCCCCCGCCCCACCCCGGGCGGGGGCGGTACGACGGGCGGCAATCCGGCCTCCGACACCGGTGTCACCGCCACCGAGATCCGGGTCGGCATCGTCACCTCGCTGACCAGCCCGGTCGGCAGCGAGGTGTTCAGCGGCCCCCGCTACGGCGCGCTGGCCTTCTTCCAGGCCCTGAACGACCGCGGCGGCCTGCACGGGCGCACCGTCAAGCCGGTCACCTGCGACGACGGCGGCAGCGGCATCGGCAACCAGGACTGCGTGCACCGGCTGATCGACCAGTCGCACGTCTTCGCCTTCGTCTCCGGCAGCGTGCTGGACTACGCGGGCGCCCCGTACGTGAGCGGGAAGGCCGTGCCGGACGTCGGCGGCCAGCCGATCGGCACGGCGTACGACCGCTGGCCGCACCTCTACGAGATCTACGGCAACAGCGCCCCGCGCGACGGGAACGCCGTCGGCTGGAACGGGACGCTCTACCAGACCACCGAGGTGTACCGGTTCTTCAAGGAGCGGCTGGGCGCACGCAGCGCCGCGGTGGTCGCCTACAACCAGGCCGACTCGGCCCGCTACGCCGCCCAGCTGAGGGAGGGCCTGGAGGCGGAGGGCTACCGGGTCCTGACGCAGACGGTCGACTTCGCGCTGCCGAACTTCCAGGCGGTCGCCGCCGCCGTCCGCGCCGACGGCTCGCAGCTGCTGTTCGACGCCATGGACACCCGCGGCAACGCGGCCCTGTGCCAGGCGCTGGACGAGGCGGGGGTGGAGGTCGAGGCGAAGGTGACCAACGTCCAGAACTGGTCCGAGACCGTCCGCACCGACTACCAGTCGTCACCCGGTTGCCGCAACGTGCTCTGGGCGACCTCGTCCAGCCTCAACTACGAGGACGTGGACCACCCGGCGGTGGCGGACTTCCGCGCCGCGATGGCCCGGTACTACCCCGACCGCGCGCCGCTGCTCTCGGCCTGGGAGCTGGAGGGCTGGGCGGGTGCGCAGTGGCTCACCGACGCGATGGACTCCTGCGGCGCGGAGCTCACGCGGGCCTGCGTCGGGGGCTTCATGAACCGTGCCGAGCCCTACGACGCGCACGGCCTGATCCTGCCCGCCTCCTTCGTGCCGCAGCCGCCGCCGTCGGGCCTGACCCGTGCCTGTCTGAACGCGGCCCGCTGGCAGGACGCGGCGGAGGGGGGAAGGGGCGGCTGGGTCACCCAGGTGGCGTCCATGACCACCAACTGCTTCGACGTGCCGCAGCTGCCGTACCGGCCGTGACCCCGGCCGCGTGACCCAGCCCGTGACCCCGCCCGTGACCCCGGTGACGCCGTCCGGGTGACGCCGTCCGGGCGTGACCCGCCCGGGGCGGCGCCCGCCCCGGGGCCGCGCTCGGGCGGGGTGTGCTCAGGCGAGCCGCTCCACCACGACGATCGCCGCGTCGTCGTCCAGCCGGCCGCCGACGTGGGCGAGCAGGTCGCGGCGCAGGTGGCCCAGCAGGGCGGTCGGACGGTCGTCCCGCCAGGCGGTGACGCGCTCGGTGAGCGGGTAGAAGCGCCGCTCGGCGTCGCGGGCCTCGATCACGCCGTCGGTGTAGATCAGCAGCCGGTCGCCGGGGACGAACGGGAACACCTCCACCTCGTACGCGGTCGGGGCCAGCTCGCCGAGACCGAGCGGGGGAGCGGGGTGGCGGGCGCCGAGCGTGGTGATGCCGTCGGCGTGCAGCAGCAGCGGGGGCGGGTGGCCGCAGTCGATCAGCCGCAGGACGGAGCCGTCGTCCGGGATGTCCAGGATCACGGCGGTGATGAACGACTCGCTGCTGTCGTCCGTGGCCGGCCCGTCCCCCTCCGGGCCCGGGACGGCGCCCGCCACCGCCCGGCGCAGCCGGTTCTGCTCGCCGAGCTGGGCGAGGTCCCAGCAGACGCTGCCGTCCAGGTAGGTGGCGAGTTCCGGCAGCTCGGCGTGGAGGTGGGCGGCCGCCCGGAACGCACCGAGCAGCAGGGCGGCGTCGCCGAGCGAGGAGAGGCCCTTGCCCCGGACGTCGCCGACCAGCAGGCGGGTGCCGGTCGCGGTGCGGGCCGCGGCGTAGAGGTCCCCGCCGACCTGCGCCTCGGCCTCGGCGGCCAGGTAGACGGAGGCGAGGTGGAGCGGCCCGATCCGGTCCGGCAGCGGGCGCAGCAGGACGCGCTGGGCCGCCTCGGAGACCGAGCGGACCTGGGCCAGCTCCCGTTCGTGCCGGTCGCGCAGCACCCGCAGGCCGACGATCAGCGCCGAGACGGCGACCTGCGCGCCGAGCTGGGTCTCGTGGTTGGCGGTGTAGAGGCCGTCGCGCTGGATCCCGATGAAGGTCAGCGCGGCGAGTGCGAGCAGGGCGATGACCGTGGTGGCCCGGGCGCCCGCGAAGGAGGCGGTGAGCGCGGGGGCGACGATCAGCAGCGGGCCCAGGTGGATGTCGGGCGGGGCGAGGATGTCCACGACGGTGATCGCCAGGATCAGCGCGAGCGCCAGCACCGTCAGAGCGCGGCGGCCGGGCCGCCACGACCGGCGGCCGTCACCGGGACGCTGCCGAAGTGGCACCTCTCCTCTGTACACCGTCCGGGCTGTGCACCGCACGTCGGCGGGCCGCCGTCCGGGGCGTGGTCCGGGTCAGCCGGTGCCCGGCGCCGGCGCGCCCGGGTGCGCCGGCGCTCAGTCCTGGGCGCCGTAGCGGGCGAGGTAGTCGGCGAACCGCGCGACGTCCTCGTCCGACCAGTCGGTGAAGCGGGCGGTGAAGGAGGCCCGGCGCTGCTCGTTGGCCTCGCGCAGCAGGGTGAGGCCGGCCGCGGTGGCGCGCAGGATCTGGCCGCGCTGGTCGTCCGGGTCGGCCTCGCGGCGGAGCAGGCCGAGCTTCTCCAGCGCGGTGACCTGGCGGCTCACGGTGGACTTGTCCAGCATGAAGTGCATCGCGACGTCGGCGGCCCGGCAGCCGCCGCGCTCGTTGATCAGGTCGAGGATGCTGTAGGTGACCAGGGAGAGGTCCGGGTGCAGCTGGCTGGCCTTGTGCCGGGCGCGCCGGGCGAAGGCGGTCAGCTCGCGCTGGATGGTGTCGATCGACGTATCGCGGCCGGGCACGGCGGACCTACCTCCTCGGGAGAATTTGTTGCACTATACAACGATTTTGGCTCCTTGCGTGCCCTGGCCGGCCGTGTCGCCCGGCTGCGTCGCCCGGCCGTGGGCCGGTCGGACGTGCCGGTCAGCCGGTCCGGGTCCCGTCGGGCGCCGAGGCCTGCCAGGCGCGGGCGGCCGCGATCCGGCGGGTCGCGCTCGGGTGAGTGGCGAACAGTAGCTCAAGCGCCCGCGGCGGGTCGACGTCGGAGACGTTGACCAAAGCCAGTCTGCGCTGCATCGCGACGAACTGCTCGGCGTCCGAGGTGAGTTCGAGCGCGTGCCGGTCCGCCCGGGCCTCGATCCGGCGGCTCGTCGCGCACTGCACCGGGCCCGACAGTGCGCCCAGCAGCGAAGCGCAGGCCGCCAGCAGCGGCAGGGCGCGCGGATCGGCGACGTCCGCCACCCCGGCCGCCGACAGCAGCGGGCCCCAGCCCGTCAGCAGGCCGAGCAGGGCGACCACCACGGCCGCCCCCAGCGCGCCCAGCAGCGTGCCGGTCAGCACGTCCCGGTGCTTGACGTGCCCCAGCTCGTGCGCCACCACCAGCTCCACCTCGCGGGGCTCCGCGGTCGACAGCAGCGTGTCGTAGGCGACGATCCGACGGGTCGCGCCCAGCCCGGACACGTACGCGTTCAGCGCCGTCGTCCGTCGCGACGCGTCCGCCACCAGGACGTCCCGCACCCGGACACCGTCCTGGTCGGCGAGCGCCAGCAGCGCGCTGCGCAGCGGGCCGGGCGGCATCGGCGTGAAGCGGTTGAACACCGGCTCCACCAGCAGCGGGTAGAGGAACGAGAGCGCCGCCGTGAGCAGCGCCGCGGCGCCCGCCGCCGGCAGCCACCAGTGGTCCGGCGACCACGCGGTGAGCGCGAACAGCCCGAGGGCGACGGGGAGGGCCAGTACCAGGGTGAGCGCCAGCCCGCGCAGCGCGTCCACCGCCCAGCCGACCCAGCCCTGGGTCACCAGCCCGTACCGGGCGCGCGCCGAGCGGACGCCCGCGCCGAACGGCAGCTGCACCGCCTGCCCGAGCACCACCAGCGCGGCCGCTCCGGCCAGCACCTCCGCCGTCCGCGAGCCGCCGAACCAGCCGCCCACCGCGGTCACCAGCCCCGCCCCGGCGGGCGTCAGCCCGAGCGCGAGCGCCAGCGCCAGGCCGGCCAGCCGCCCGCCGAGCGCCCACGGCACCTGCGCACGGCGCAGCGCGCGGCCGCGGGCGCGCTCGGCGGGGGTGAAGTCGGAGGCGGGGCCGGGTGTGGGTCCGGGCCCGGAAGCTGGGCCGGGGCTGGGGGTGCCGTGCGGTTCGCGGGAGGGTGCTGGGGTGCCCGGGGCCGGGCCGGCAGAGTCGGTCATCTGCGTGTCTGTCATCCGTCTTCTGGCGTCCGTCGTCCGTCCTTCGAATTCTGTCAGCCGCCGGCCCGCTCCGCCGGGCCCGTGGCGGAACGGGTGCCGGCGCGGAGCAACTGGTGGCCCAGGTCGACCAGGGCCCGGCCGACCGCGAAGTCGTCGCCGACCGCCGGCGCCGGGTCGTCGACCGGGTTGCGCCGGGCCAGCGCGTCGCTGTGCAGCACACTGCCGTCGGCGTCGAGCACGGCGTGCACCCGGGTGGTGTCCCCGTCCTCGACCACGTGCAGGCTCAGCTGCCAGTCCTTGGTGCGGACCGTCGCCTCCCCGCGGCCCTCCCCGCGGCCCTCCCCGCGGCTCTCCCCGCGGCTCTCCCCGCCGCTCTCCACGGTGGCCACGGCCCGGGCCGTGTGCGGCGGCGCGGACGCCGTGCCGTCCGCGCGGACGATCACCACCGGACAGACTCCGTGCACGGCGCAGCGGGCGCTCACCGAGCCGAGCAGCGTCCGGGTGAAGGAGCCGCGCCCCCGGCTGCCGAGCACCAGCAGGTCCGCCCCCTCGGCGGCCCCCAGCAGCACCTCGGCCGCGTGCCCGAGCACCAGGCTCTCCCGGATCTCCACCGGCCGGTCGCGGCCCACCACCTCGTTCACCTCGGCGGTGAGCGTGCGGAGCGCCGACCGCTCGAAGCCGCCGTCCGTCATCGGCGCGAACCAGCCGTACAGCGACGGGTACTCCCAGGCGGCCACGGCGTGCACGTGGGCACCGGTCAGCCCCGCCTGCCCGACCGCCCAGCGCAGCGCCGCCTTCGAGGGCGCCGAGCCGTCGATCCCGACCACGATCCGCCCGTGGGTGGAGCCGTCCGGGGCGGCGCCCGCCGTGGTGCCCGGTGTGATCCCTGCGCCCTCCATCACCCACCGCCTCACGGTCCCGGGGCCCCGCACGCGCGGACGGCCGCCGTACCCTCCACGCTGCGCGCCGCAGGGCCGGACGCGCCAGGGACGGGACGGCCGCATCGGGGAGGGCGATTGGGCCGGGTGGTCCTGCGACGGTCCGGCCTGCGGCGGTCCGGCCCGCGCGTCCGGTCCGGGGGGCTCGCCGTTCGACGAACAAGGTGTGGAGGCAGGGCGAAGGACGCGCGGGGGAGTGGCGTAGGCTGACCGCTCTTGAATCGACCCCGGGGGGATCTCACATGCGCCGTGTCGCGGCCGCCGTCGCACTGCTGCTCGGGCTGATACCCGTGGCCGCCTGCGGACCGGACGACCCGGCGCCGGCCAAGGCCACGCCCGCCGCCGACGCGGCCGGGCCGACGGCCGACGGTTCCGCTGCCGCGAGCGGCACTGCGGCGCCGGCCCCGTCCGGCAGCGCCGCCGCGCCCCGGCCCGACGGCAGCATTACGGTGGCCTTTGCCGGCGACGTCCACTTCGAGGGCCGGACGGAGGCCCGGCTCGCCGTGAAGGCGCCCGAGCAGGCGCTCGGCCCGATCTCCAGGGCCCTCTCCGACGCGGACCTCGCCGTCCTCAACCTGGAGACCGCGATCACCGACCGCGGCGCCCCCGAGTCGAAGACCTACACCTTCCGCACCTCGCCCAAGGCGCTCACCGCGCTCAAGGACTCCGGCGTCGACGTCGTCTCGATGGCCAACAACCACGCCGTCGACTTCGGCCCGGACGGCCTCGCCGACACCCTCGCCGCCAAGGACGCCTCGCCGATCCCGGTCGTCGGCGTCGGGCACAACGCCAAGGAGGCGTACGCCCCGTACGTCACCACCGTCCGCGGCGTGAAGGTCGCGGTGGTCGCCGCCAGCCAGGTCGAGGACATCACCAACCAGAAGTGGCGGGCCGGTGCCAACAAGCCGGGCATCGCCTCGGCGCTGGACGCCCCCGCGCTGGTCAAGGCGGTGGAGGCGGCGAAGCAGCAGGCGCCCGTCGTCATCGTCTACCTGCACTGGGGCGACGAGGGCAAGGCCTGTCCGACCGGCCCCCAGAGCGCCATCGCCAAGAAGCTCGCGGCGGCCGGTGCCACCGCGGTGGTCGGCACGCACGCGCACACCATGCTCGGCTCGGGCATGCTCGGCAACACCTACGTCGGGTACGGCTTCGGCAACTTCCTCTGGTACGGCACGTCCAACTACGCGTTCTCCAACGAGACCGGCGTCACGACGCTGACCCTCACCTCGGCCGGCAAGGTCACCGGCGAGGTGTTCACCCCGGCCACCGTCGACGGCCAGGGCGTGCCCGTTCCGCAGAGCGGGGCCGCCGCGGAGGCGGCGCTCAAGCGGAGGGACGGCCTCCGCGGTTGTACCGGCCTGGCACCCGCCCCCGGGCCCGCTCGCTGAGTTCGTCGGTACCCGTTCCTCCTCGGCCGGCGGGCGAGTGGATCGGCAGGTGGGCAGGCAGGCGCGGCCTCGGCAGGCCGATTCGTCCTCACGTGTCTCCACCAAAGGTTGAGACGCCCTGTCAATGCCCAGGTCACAGCGGTGAGACGGACCCACGAGGGGGTTGGGACGGGCACGCGCCTCGCATGTCCGGTTCCGAAGATCACTTCGCTGGATACGCTGCGTCGGCGGCACCGGGGAGCGCCCCGTCCGGCCGTTCGTCAGCGACTCGCCCTGTACCGAACCCTCGGAGGTTCCGACCATGAAGATCAAGTCCCGCACGGTCCGCGCCCTCGGCGCAGTGGGCCTGGCCTGCGCCGTCGTCGGCACTGTCGGCGGTGGCACCGCCCAGGCCGCGAAGGGCGCCCCGTACATCCGGTACGGCGCCCAGGGCGAGGCCGTCAAGTGCGTCCAGCGTGCGGTCAAGTGGGCCGGGATGGGGACGGTCGGCGAACTGGTCACCATCGACGGCGTCTGGGGCCCGCGTACCGAGGACGCCGTCGAGGAGTTCCAGCAGCGTTCCGGGCTGAGCGCCGACGGAGTGGTCGGGCCGCAGACCGGTCAGCGGATGTGGCACGTCATCGACATGGAGAGCGAGGGATTCGATCGCTGCTTCACCCTTCTCCCCACCGTGATGTCCTTCCCCGACCCCAGCTGATCCCCGGCTCATGCCGGCTCATGCCGGCCGACCCGGCCGCGGCCGGGTCGGCGTCGGTCGACGTGCGACAGGGGGAGTTCTGCGCTGCGCCACGGTGTCGCCGAGCCCCGCCGCCCGGCCCGGTCACCCGTGCGGTGGCCGGGCCGTAGGGGTTCCACCGGCGGGACGGCCCTTGTGGTCCCCGGTCGTCCTGCTTCCGACCGGGGCCGCCGCGGAGGCGGCGCTCAAGCGGAGGGACGGCCTCCGCGGTTGTACCGGCCTGGCACCCGCCCCCGGGCCCGCTCGCTGAGTTCGTCCAGGTCCCGGGTGGTGATCGCCTCCGCCACGGGGATGCCGCCCCGGCCCGCCAGCGCGAGCCGCTCCCGCACCTCGCGCGGCGTCCGCGGCCGCCATCCGGGGCCGTAGCAGCACCGCGAGTGGAACGTCACCCCGGCGGCGAGCACGGCGGTCAGCGCCCGCCAGCCGGCGTCGTCCCGGCGCTTCGGGACCGCGAGGTCCTGCCCCGCGTCGATCAGCCGCCCGCGGCAGCGCGGGCAGCGGTCGTGCCCCGGCGCGGCCCGTCGCTTCACCGAGACGCGGCAGGGCAGGCAGACGAAGTGCCTGGCGGTGGTCTGAGGGCGGATGCACACGGCCCCACGATAGGGACCTGACGGCCCGTCGTCAGGTGGATTTCCCGGTGCGCGGAAGGCCGCGGGCGACCGGAGGACGGACCTCGGGCGCCACGCTAGCAGAGACCCCGGGCCGGGGCCCGCCTCCGGGCCCCGGCGGGGCAGGGGGCCCCGGCGGGTGTCCCGCCGGCGGGACGGACCCGGCCAACGGTGGGCCGGACCGCCGAGGTTGAGCAGGTCACGGGGCCGGAGAGGGGCGGGGGCGGCGGCCGACGATCTCTTGCCGCGGTACGGGCGGTGGCTGAGAGTATTCGTCGCCGAAGGATCATTCCCCGACGGCCGGCGCCTGCCCGCCCGTCGGCAGCCCAGGACGAGAAAGGCCCCGCCGATGGACCACCAATGGATCCGCACCCTGTTCAGCGGTCTGTTGCCGGAGGAGACCGTCGCCCTGGTCTGCGACCGGTACGACGAGTACCAGGACGCCCCGTTGACGCAGCTCGGGCTCGAATCCATGGCCGTGATGGGGCTGGTGGTCCGGATGGAGACGGACTTCGGCAAGGAGATCGACTACGAGGCCTTCCAGCTGTCGGACGTGTCGACGCTGGCAAGGATCAAGGCATTCCTGGGAGTTGAGTGACCCGATGGAGACGCTGAGGACCACCATCAAGGCGGCCGTCGGACAGCCGGCGGTGCGTGACACGCTCACCACACAGCTGCGCTTCTACTTCCCCCAGGTCACCGCGGTCGAGTTCGGCACCGACGAGCTGACGGTCGTCTCGCAGGACGCCCTGCCCCTGGAGAAGCTGGAGCGCTCCGTCGGGCAGATCCTGGAGCGCTTCAAGGCGATCCCCCGCGGCGTGCGGACGAGGACCCTGCTCGACTCCGGGGACCCGGCGTCGGTCGAGGCCTGGCTCGCCGACCGCCCGGCCCGGTTCCCCACCGAGGTCCTGGCAGGTGCCGCGGCCGCCCTCTCCGAGGAGCTGCGCCGCGTGGCGCGGCGGCCGGGCCGCGGGGCGGTCACCGGCCGTGCTGCACAGCTGCGTCCGGGTGTCAACGTGTACGGGCACGAGAGCGCCGCGCTGCTGGCAGCGCTCGACCGGTTCGCCAACCGCTGCATCGCCCAGGCGTACGACGCGGAGGAGCTGCTGATCCCCTCGATGATCCCGAGCTCGGTCGTGGACCGGTCGGGGTACTTCGAGACCGGCTGCCAGCACCTGAGCTTCGTGGCGCCGGTGAGCAACGACCCCGACCTGTTCGAGGAGTTCCTGCCGTACTGGCGCGGGGCGGCCGAGAAGGGCGAGCGGGGCACGGACCGGCAGGTGCTCGACTACCTGAAGGCCCCGCGCGACCTCCTCAACCCCGCGGCCTGCCTGCACTGTTACCAGCTCCTGGAGGACCAGGTCTTCGCCGAGGACGAGGCCCTCGTGATGACGGTGGGCGGCTCGATCTTCCGCGACGAGTCCGGCAACCTGAACAACCAGGAGCGGCTGTACGAGTTCCGGATGCGCGAGGGCGTCGTGGTCGGCGGTGCCGAGCCGGTGGCCCGGATGCACGGCGAACTGCTGGACCTGATGGCCGTGACCGCGCTCCTGCTGGGCCTGGACTTCTCGCTGGAGACGGCCTCGGACATGTTCTTCAGCGACGGCGCCGGCGCGCAGCTGTTCGCCCAGCTCGTCTCCGACAGCAAGATCGAGCTGGCCGTGCGCTCGCACACCCTCGGCCGCAAGGTCGCCAGCGCCTCGCTCAACAAGCACGGCAGCCACTTCTCCGACGCCTTCCGGATCCGCGACGAGCGCGGGCTGGCCGCCTCCACCCTGTGCGTCGGCTTCGGCATCGACCGGCTGGCCTTCCTGCTCACCGAGCACGGGGACACCGGACTGTCCGAGCTCGCCGACCGCGTCGACGCGAACGCCGGGCGGATCACGGGGGCGCGGTCGTGAACCGCACCTTCGTCTGCGTGGAGACGACCGACTACTTCACCCGGGCGATGGAGCGGGTGGCCGCGGACGAGGGCGACCGGCTGCTGTTCGTCTCCGCCCGTGCCGAGCCGTCGGCCGGCGTCCCCTCGCTCCGGCTCGACGTGCGCGACGACCCGCAGCGGGTGGCGGCGGACATCGCGGCGGCCTGCGAGGGCCGCCCGGCCGTCGCCGCCTTCACCAACCAGGAGCCGTACGTCATCGCGACGGCTGCGGTGGCCGGGGCCCTCGGCGTGGGCCGGAACCCGGTCGCGTCGGCCGGCGCGGCCCGCGACAAGGCGCGGATGAAGGAGATCTGGCAGGCGGCCGGGGTCAGCACGCCCCGCGGCACCCACTTCACCTCGCGCGCCGGGCTGGACCTCGCGCAGGTCGTGTACCCCGCGATCGTCAAGCCCACCCACGGGTTCGCCAGCTGCGGCGTCCGGCGGGTCGAGTCCGAGACCGAACTGCTGGAGCAGGTCCGCAAGATCGCCCTGCTCAACGCCACCACCATGGCGCAGGACGGCGTCCCGGCCGCCGGGTTCCTCGTCGAGCAGTGCCTCGAAGGGCGCGAGTACTCCGTCGACACCGTCTGGTTCGACGGCCGGCCGGCCGCGGACTTCCTGCTGGCCAACAACTCCGAGCAGGTCTCGTCCGGGCAGTACTTCCCGGACCGGCTGTACGCGCTGGAGCCGTCGATGCCGGAGGAGCTGCGCCGGGCCGTCATCGACCTGACGCACGACGCCGTCCGCGCCCTCGGCATCTCCCACGGCCCCACGCACACCGAGGTCCGGTTCCACGACGGGACGCCCTACGTGCTGGAGACGGCGGCCCGGCCGGGCGCCGGCGGGATCTTCTACGACCTCGCGCACCGGGCCCGCGGAGCGGACCTCATGCGGGCGATGTACCTCAGCCTGGTCTGCGACGGCCGGGAGGAGTTCGACCGCCGGACCGGACCGGCGCTGCGCCGGCCGCAGGCCGCGGGCCCGGAGGCCGACACCCACGGGGACACCACCTACTTCTGGTTCAACGTGCCCCACCGGGGTTCGGGGATCATCCGCGCGATCGAGGGACTCGACGAACTGCGCGAGCGCGACGAGGTCCTCCTCTGCGTCTGCTTCAAGGAGCCGGGACACCACCTCCACCCGGACGGTGACCTGATCTCCGACTACTTCTGCAACATCATGGGGCGCCACCGCGAGGTACCGGGCGGCCCGAGCCTGACGGAGCTCCTGAAGAGCTTCGAGGAATCGATAGAGATCGTCTACTGAGCCGCCCGCCCCGCTCCGCCCCCGTTCCTCCGGGGCGGGGCGCAGCGGTGGAACGCCCATCGGTCAGCTAGGAATCGGCATGGAATACCGTCAACTCGGCCGGAGCGGCCTGAAGGTCAGCGAGATCGCCTACGGAAACTGGCTCACCCACGGGTCGCAGATCGAGGAGGACGGCGCGCGCAAGTGCATCTCCGCGGCCCTGGACGAGGGGATCACCACCTTCGACACGGCCGACGTCTACGCCCTCACCAAGGCCGAAGAGGTCCTGGGGAAGGCGCTGGCCGGCGTGCGGCGCGAGTCCGTCGAGGTCTGCACCAAGGTGTACTGGCCCACCGGGCCGGGCGCCAACGACCGCGGGCTCTCCCGCAAGCACATCATCGAATCGGCGAACGCCTCGCTGCGCCGCCTGGGGACCGACTACATCGACCTCTACCAGGCGCACCGCTACGACCACGACGTCCCCCTGGCCGAGACGCTGCGCGCGTTCGACGACCTCGTGCGGCAGGGCAAGGTCCTGTACATCGGGGTCTCGGAGTGGCGGGCCGAGGAGATCGCCGAGGCCATGAAGATCGCCGAGGACCTCGGGCTGGACCGGATCGTCTCCAACCAGCCGCAGTACAACATGATCTGGCGGGTGATCGAGACCGAGGTCGTCCCGATGAGCCGGCAGCACGGCATCGGCCAGATGGTCTTCTCGCCCATCGCGCAGGGTGCGCTGACCGGCAAGTACCTGCCGGGGGCGGCCCCGCCGGCCGGGTCGCGGGCCACCGACGAGCACGGCTCCAACTTCATCAGGTACTTCCTGGCCGACGAGATCCTGGGGAAGATCCAGCGCCTCAAGCCGGTCGCGCAGGAGGCCGGCCTGACGCTCGCCCAGCTCGCCGTCGCCTGGACGCTGCAGAACCCGGCGGTCTCCGCCGCCATCGTCGGGGCGTCGCGCCCCGACCAGGTCAGGGAGAACGCCGCGGCGTCCGGGGTCCGCCTGGACGAGGAGACGATGCGCCGGATCGACGACGTCCTGGCCGGCGAGATCATCACCGACCCGGCGTACACGCCCGCTTCCAGCACCTACAGCACGGTCGCGGCGCGGGCCGGCCTGGCGCAGCCGTACGACCAGTCCGCCGGCACCTACAGCACGGCGGCCACCGCGGGTGCGGCGTGAGCGGGCGGGGGAGACGGCCGTGACCGACCGGCCGAAGGCCCTGCGCGTCCCGGCTTGATTCACCACCGAAAAGGTTCGTCCGCGCTGCGAGCGGCGTGATTCGGACATAGCCGCCGTTTTTCACCGGGCCGGCCCCCGAAGCCTTGAAGTCTTGACCCCCTGGGGTTGTCCTGTCATGATCAAGATGTCATTACGGGGAACGCAATTCAAACTTCAGGTGAACAACAGATGATTACGGGGGAAACAGTGATCATGGTGCCTGCAACAGCCTGACATTTCTCCGTCGTCCGCGGGCCGTGCGCGTCCCTGACTTCGCCGGCCGACTTCGCGCGGACGCCCATCGCCCTGCACATCGCGGGTTCTGCTGCGAGGAGAAAGCATGACAGTCGCTGTTGCCGCAGCTGCTGACGTGACAAAGTCACAGAAACAAATGATGGAATTCGGTCCGGCTGCCGAGGCCGGTGCCATCTCTATTCCGCGGACCGGTCTCGACCTGCCGAACCGGCTTCCGTACGAAAAATGGGTCCTCATGGGGCGCCTTTTGTCGACGGTACACGCGTCGTCCGCGTGGTGTCTAGGAGACTGGCTCCTGCACGGCGAGACGGCCTACAACGGCCGTTATCGCGAAGCGATCGAGAACTGTTCGCTGAATTACCAGACGCTGCGGAACTACGCCTGGGTCGCCCGGCGGTTCCCGCTGTCCCGCCGGCGGGACGCGCTCAGCTTCGGCCACCACGCGGAGGTTGCCTCGCTGGCCGATCCGGAGCAGGATTACTGGCTGCGCAAGGCGGAGGACCACGGGTGGTCGCGCAATCGCCTGCGCGCCGAGGTGCGGGCCAGTCTCAACGAGCGCGCGGAGGCGGCGGACACGACCGCGGACGGCGCCGACGGCGGGCCGGACGGCGCTCAGGGGGAGGCCGGCCGGGGCGGCGGGATCGACCTGCAACTGGAGATCACCGCCGATCGCGTCAAGCTCTGGCGGGCCGCGGCCGAACAGGCCAGCCTCAGCGTTTCCGACTGGGCCCTCCGCGCGCTCGACGAAGCGGCCCGGACGGCCTGACCGGCGGCGTTCCCGCCCTCGTGCACACCCTTCCCGGAATTCCGGCCGAAAACACCGGCCGATAATGCCCTGCCGGAATGCCCTGCCGGAATGCCGGACCGGAATCGCGGGCGGGACCTCCGCTGCCCGCGGCCGGTCCTCCCGGCGTTGCCGCCGGATTCCGTCCGGTGTGCCGTCCGCTGTTCTTTTTCCCTTCTGACCACCCCGGTGAATCCGCCGACCCACAGTGAAGGAGTGACGGTGACCGAGACGAACGATCTCGCGATGACAGCCTCGGAGCAGGCCCGCCGGGAGGTGCAGCTCGACCGGTCCCAGTACTACGTGTGCCACGAGCGGCACGTCTTCCACCGCTACAACATCCTGCGCGACTCGCCCGCGTTCCCCCTGCTCTTCATGGACCGCTGCTACGACTGGCAGTTCGAGGTCACCGGCGACGTGCCGATCATCAGCCGCTACAACGGCTTCATGGAGCTGGTCTGCCGGGACTCCTGGAGCGAGCGCGACGTCCCCGTGGAGCAGCTGGGCAAGGAGATCCGGTCCGCCGTCGCGGCCGGCTCGCACGTGGCCCTGCTGGTGTCCCTGGTCCACACCGACGGCACGCCGTACCTCACCGAGTGGCTCGTGGTGGACATCGACGACGAGGACACCGTCTACTACACGAAGACCAGTCCGGACCCGAACTTCCGGGCCGACCGCAAGCCCGTGCCGTTCGCCAAGCTCACCGAGAGCCTCGCGTACACCGAGGACGGCCTGGTCCCGGTCACCGAGATCCGGCCCTCGGCCGTCATCGACCGACTGGTCGGCCTCGCCCCGCTGGACGCGTTCCGCGCGGTGTTCGCCGAGTTCGGACTGCGGCTCTACGACGGGCGGCTCAGCCGGTACGTCACCCCGGTGGTCGTCGGCGTGGACGGGATCGACCGGCTCATCGCCGACTGGGAGCGCCGGGCCGACGCGATCCTCGCCGAGGGCGCCGTGCTCTTCAACGACCAGTCCCGCCTGAACAAGCACATCCAGAACCGGTTCCAGCCGGTCCAGCACTACCTGCACTACCTGCTCGGCGAGCCGACGATCACCGCCGCCCTCGGCGAGGAGCTGTGCGGTGAGGTCCGGGAACAGATCGGCCGGATGGACGCCGCGCTCGCCGACATCCTGAAGTTCAGCAGCCTGCTGGTGCAAATGCCCCGCAAGCAGAACTTCGACCTCTACCTCAAGTATCTGCGCCGACTGCGCGACACCGTCGCGGACTACCAGCAGACGAATGTCCGGATTCAGCTGACGCTGCTGAAATAGCGGTGTCTTTTCTCGTGAAAGGATTTCCTCGTGGCTGCGCCTGGCGGCAAGGGCAACGACAGTGGACTCGTTGCCGGATCCGATAACGAAATCGATCTCACCGGCCTCACCCCGGAGGCGGTCCGTGCTCTGGACACGGAGGGATGCGAGCGCCTCGCCGCCCGCATCCGGAGCTTCCTGATCACGGAGGTCAACCGGACCGGCGGGCACCTCGGGGGGAACCTCGGGGTGGTCGAACTGACCATCGCCCTGCACCGGGTGTTCCGCTCCCCGGACGATCCGATCATCTTCGACATCGGCCACCAGGCCTACACCCACAAGATCCTGACGGGGCGTGCGGCCGGGTTCGCCGACTTCCGGCAGCGCACCGGGATGTCCGGCTTCCCGTCCCGCGAGGAGTCCCCGCACGACACGATGGAGAACAGCCACTCCTCCACCGGGCCGGCCTGGGGGCTGGGCATCACCCTGGCCCGCGGGACCAGGTCGGTGGTCGTGATCGGCGACGGCGCGCTGACCGGCGGCGTGGCGTACGAGGCCATCAACGCCATCGGCGTGCGCCGGCAGCCCGTGGTCATCGTCTACAACGACAACGGCAGGTCCTACGCGAGGACCATGAGCCGGCTGACCCTCGGCGAGCCGTGCGACGCCGAGACGGGCGGTCCGGACGACCAGCGCAACGTCGAACTCTTCTTCACCGCCCTCGGGTTCAGCTACATCGGCGCGGTCGACGGCCACGACTTCGGCAAGCTGGAGGCGGCGCTCGCCGACGCGGCCGGGACCGACGGGCCGGTCGTGGTGCACGTGCGCACCCAGAAGGGGCTCGGCTGGTCCGAGGCCGAGAACGACGACGTCATGCGGCTGCACCAGGTCGGCGGGACGGGCGGCGCCGCAGCCGTGCCGGCGGCCGGGGACGCCGCCCGGCTGCCGCTCGGCAGCCGGTCCTGGGGCGACGTGCTCGGCGGCACCCTGTGCGAACTCGCCGAGCAGGACCCCCGCGTCCACGTGATCACGGCGGCGATGCCGGACAGCCTGGGCCTGCTGGAGTTCCAGCGCCGCTTCCCCGAGCGGTACCACGACGTGGGGATCTGCGAGCAGCTGGCGGTCGGCCTCGCGGCCGGGCTCGCCAGCCAGGGCTGCCGGCCCGTCTTCCCGGTGTTCGCCACCTTCCTCACCCGCGCCATCGACCAGGTCGTCAACGACGTCGCGCTGCACGGGCTCCCGGTCACCTTCGTGGTCGACCGGGGCGGGGTCACCGGCGGCGACGGCGCCTCCTCGCACGGCATCTACGACGTCGGCCTGCTCCGCACCGTCCCCGGCCTGGAGATCTACGCACCCACCAGCGGAGCCCAGTTGAGCGACCTGCTCCGCTCCGCCGTGGCCCGGGACAGCGGCCCGACGGTCGTCCGGTACGCGAAGTGGAAGCCCCTGGAGGACGAGCCCGACGGCGCCCGCACCAGCGCCCTGCTGCGCCGCCGCGGCAGCGACCTCTGCCTGCTGGCGCACGGTGCGATGGTGCAGACGGCGATGTCCGCGGCGAGCGTGCTGGAGCGCGAGCACGGCGTCTCGTCCACGGTGTGGGAGGTCGTCCGGCTGCGGCCGGCCGTCACCGAGGTGTTCGCCGACGCGACGGGACACCGGGCGGTCATCACGGTCGAGGACCTGATGGCGGGCACCGGCCTTTACGCGGACCTCCTCACCCACCTCGCGGACGCGCGGAACACCGGCGGCGGGACGCCCGCCACGGCCGAGATCGCGCTGCCGCCCGCCTTCCTCCCGATCGGCCCCCGCGACGAGGTCCTCGTCGAGTTCGGCGTCAGCACGGCCGCGGTGGTGGAGCGGGCCGAGGGCCTGCTCGGCCTCGGGGCGATGGCCGGCGCCGCACCGGGCACGAGCTGACCCGCGTCCCACCGCACACTCCCCGCCTCCGGGCACCTCGGACCGACCCCCTACGAGAAAGTCAGCGAAGTGAAGGTTGCGCGTTTCTACGCTCCCGAGAAGATCCTGATCGAGGACTCGCCCGAGCCCACGCCCGGTCCGGGCGAGGTGAAGCTCAGGGTCCGCAACACCTCGCTGTGCGGCACCGATCTGAAGATCTACCGGTACGGGAACCACCGGATCGACCCGCCGCGGGTGCTCGGTCACGAGATCGCCGGTGAGGTGGTGGAGCTGGGCTCCGGCGTCGAGGGCTGGGCCGTGGGCGACCGCGTCCAGGTGATCGGCGCGATCCCGTGCGGGCACTGCCACGAGTGCCGGCGCGGGCGGATGACGGTCTGCCCGAACTTCGAGGCGATGGGCTACCACTACGACGGCGGGTTCGCCGAGTACATGGTCGTCCCGGAGAAGGTCGTCGGCGTGGGCGGGGTGCACCGCATCCCGGACGGCGTGAGCTTCGCCGAGGCGTCCGTCGCGGAGCCGCTCGCGTGCGTCCTGAACGGCCAGGAGCTGATCGGGGTCGGCGCCGGGGACGACGTGGTGATCGTGGGCTCGGGGCCGATCGGCTGCCTGCACGCCCGGCTCGCCCGCGCCCGGGGCGCCTCCCGGGTGTTCCTGGTCGAGCTCAACCGCGAGCGGCTGGCCCGGGCGGCCGAACTGGTCCAGCCGGACGGGGTGATCTGCGCCGCGGACACGGACGTCGCCGAGGAGGTGTTCCGGCTCACCGACGGGCTCGGCGCCGATGTCGTGATCACGGCCTCGGCCTCCGTCCCGGCCCAGGAGGAGGCGATCCGGTACGCCGCGCGACGGGGCAGGATCAGCCTCTTCGGCGGACTGCCCCAGGGTGCTCCGATGACTGCGGTCGACGCCAACCTGGTGCACTACCGCGAGCTGATGATCATGGGCGCCAACTCCTCCAGCCCCGAGCAGAACGCCCGCGCGCTGGAGCTGATCGCCGACGGCACCGTCCGGGTGGACGACCTGATCACGCACACGTTCCCCCTGGACGGGTTCGCCGACGCCCTGGCGATCCTGGAGCGCGGGGCGGGGCTCAAGGTGACGATCGCGCCCTGACGCAGGGCCGCGTGCGCGTGCCGGCCGGGGGCCTGAGTGCCCCCGGCCGGCTTCGTGCATGCTGCCACGGTCACCGAAGGTGTGATGGAGTGTCAGGAGCGTTGCCGGCGCCGACCGTTCCCCCCGGGGCGGTTGCGCCTTTTGTGCTGTTCGAGCCGTTTTGAGCCCGGTCCGGGCTGGAGGGGAGTGGGTCGGCATGGTGTGGAACCGGATCCAGATATTCTTCGCCGTCACCGTACGGTCGCTGCTGTCGGTGCTGGTGTCGGCTGTTGATCTGCTCATCGCCTGCGTGCGGGGGATGAGGCGGATGGCCCGGCCGGCCGTGCGACGGTGACCGGGCCACGGATCAGCCCTTGTGGTCGGCCTCGCCGTGCTTCCAGTAGCCCTTGGCGTGGACGCGGTCGCGGGGGAGGGCCCAGTCGGTGAGCAGGTGGCGCCGGACGGTCGCGACGGCGCCGGACTCCCCGGCGAGCCAGGCGGTGGTGCCGGGCGCAACGTCGGTGGCGAGGAGCGTCTCGGTGAGGCGGTGCCCCTTGGGGTGGGCCGGAGCACGGGGGAGCCAGGCCGTGGTGAGCCCGGTGCGCGCCGGCAGCGGCAGGGTGTCCGCCGGGCCGGCGATCTCGAAGTAGGCGGACACCTCCACGCCGGCCGGGAGCCCCTCCAGGACGGTGAGCGCGGCGGGCAGGGCGCTCTCGTCGGCGGCGAGCAGGACGTGCGCGGCGCCGTCGAAGGAGGGGCACCGCCCGCGCGGGCCGGCGAGGCGGGCCCGGTCGCCGGGGCGGGCGGCGGCGGCCCAGCGGGCGAGCGGCCCGTTGCCGTGCAGGACGAGGTCGATGTCGACCTCGTAGGCGGCGGGGCGGTGGTGGCGGATGGTGTAGGCCCGGGACGGTCCCGAGGGAATGGCCAACTTGACCCACTGGGTGGGGTGTTCGATCTCCAGCCCGGACAGGCCGGGGCCGGTGAAGGTGATCCTGGTGAGGGTGGAGGTCAGCGGGGCGACCGCGGTGACCTCGACGTCGTGGGCGGGCCGGGGGCGTTTGAACATGGTGACTCCTTGGCGGGCCCGGAGGTGGACACGGGCCTGACGGCGGGGAGTTGAGCGGGAAGGGGGTCAGCGCGGGAGGTGCTGGTCGAGCAGCGCGTCGACGAAGGCGGTGTCGAGCGGGCGGCGCAGCACCAGGGCGCGGTGGTAGAGCGGTGCGAGGAGCGCGTCGAGGAGCACGGCCGCCTCGTCCTCGGAGCAGCCGAGTGCGGCGCGGGTCTGCGCGACGTCGCGGGAGCGGAGCCCGTCCAGGAACCCGGTGTGCAGCAACTCCGCCGTACGGGCGTCGAGTTGGGCGTGCCCCAGGAGGGCCTGGAGGACGAGGCCGGCCGGTGCCTCGCCGAGGAAGACGGCGAAGCCGTGGACGTAGGCGCGCACCTGCGCGGGACCGGACCGGCCGGCGGGGCCGTCGGCTGCGGCTTCGGGCCAGGCCAGAGCGGTCTCGGCGTCGAGGACCAGGTTGTCGAAGAGGATGTCGACCTTCGACTTCCACCAGCGGTAGATCGTCTGCTTGGCGACGCCGGCCGCTGCGGCGATGCCCTCGATGGTGAGGCCTTCGAAGCCGTGCTCCACCAGGAGGTCGTCGGCGGCGTTGAGCACGGCCAGGCGCGCGGCCTCGCTCCGGCGGCTGCTGCTCGCGCTGCTGCTGCCGGTGGCGGTGCGGGGCTGGGCGGCGATGGTGCGGAGGTCCTCACGGGCGGGCCGCTGCGGGAGCCGGCCGGTGGCGTTGGTCGGGTTCATCCTCTCATGCCCCCTCCGTGCGGGCCGTCGACGGGAGCGGGGCCGGCGACCGCCGGACCAGCCCGGCCGCGACGGCCACGGCCAGGACCGCGACCAGCGCGCTGAACGTGACGCCCGCCGTGCGCAGGCCGGCGACCTGGATGAGGACGCCGACGCCGACCACCGGCACCGAGAGCATCCCGTACAGCACCGCGAAGAAGGTGGAGACCGCCTCGCCGCGCTGCTGCGGGGCGACCCCGGTGTTGATGGCTCCGAGCCCGGTGCCGACGGCGGTACCGGTGGCGAGGCCGTTGACGCAGGCGCCGAGCAGCAGCGGCGGCAGTGACTCGGTGAGCAGTGCGGTGGCGATCAGGGCGGCGGCCAGGACGAGCCCGGCGCAGGCGGCGGGCAGCGCACGCTGCTTGGGCAGGACCCGGGCGAGCAGCTGGCCGACGGCGGTGGCGGCGAAGGCCAGGCAGACCACCAGGCCGGTGAGCGCGTGGTGACGGAGCCCCAGGACGTTGGCCAGGAACAGGCCGCTGACCGCGGTCAGCACGCCGAGCACGGCGAACCCGGACCCGCCGGCGAGGGCGGCGCGCAGGAAGGCGGGGCGGATCCCGGCCGGGACGCGCAGCGGCTGGAACCGCGGGCGGAAGCGGGCGGCGCTCCGGGAGTGGTCGCCGGAGCCCGTCGGCGCGGCCCCGGGGGCGGCTCCCGGTGCGATGGCGGGAACGACGAGGAGCCCGGCCAGCGCCAGGGCGGTGAGGGCGAGCATCACCGTCCAGGGCAGGCGCAGCGGCGAGCCGGCCCACTCGGCGAGGGCGCCGGAGAGCAGTGTGCCGCCGGCCAGGCCGCCCATGTTGGCGGCGAGCGCGAGGGTCTGGGCGCGCAGTCGGCGCTCGGGCGGGGCGAGGTCGAGCAGGGCGGCGGTGGCGGCGCCGGTGATCAGGGCCGCGGCGAGGCCGGAGACCACCCGGGCGGCGAGCAGCCAGGGCAGCGAGTCCGCGACCTCGAAGAGGTCGGCGGCGGCCGCGGCGAGCAGCAGGGCGGCGGCGATGACGGGCCGGCGGCCGATCGCGTCGGAGAGCCGGCCGAGGGTCAGCAGACCGGCGACGACGCCGCCGGCGTAGACGGCGAAGATCACCGTGACCATGAACGGCGAGAAGCCGAAGGCCTGTTGGTAGAGCGGGTAGAGCGGGGTCGGGACGGTGGTGCCGGCCATGGTGACCCAGAAGGCGAGTGCGACCGCGGCGCGGGCGAGTGGGCCGGCCGGGGATGGACGGGTGGTGGGCACGGGGCTCCTCGGGGATTCATCGGGGCTTCTCGGGGACGTCGCGGCGCTGCGGCTCGGGGGCTCCGGGGCCGTGGCCCGGGAACGGCCGCTCGGGGCGCGCTGAACGTCACGGAGAAGGCTGACTGTCACGGTGAAAGTGGACGCAACGGTGCGTCTCGGTTGGACGGTAACACTAGACGCAACGTTGCGTCCAGGTTGCTCGGCCGGCGCCTTCGGCTCCGAGGGTGCTCGCGTTTCCGTCAGTTGACGGTCCCGCAGGATCCACGCCCTCTCGGCGCACCCGAACAATTGTGTTAGGTTAGGCTTGCCTAATGTTGCTGGTCGGAGGGGATTTCCTGTGCTTCAGTCCGAACTGGTCGGTACCACTGCGATGGTCACCGGCGCCGGGCAGGGCATCGGCGCGGCCGTGACGCGCGCGCTCGTCGCCGCGGGCGCCGTCGTCGCGGCGGTCGACCGCAATCCGGGCCCGCTCGCCGCGCTCGCCGAGGAGTTCGCCGCGGAGCCGGCGGGCGGGGATCCGGCCGCCGGCGGCGTCCGCCCGTACGTGCTGGACGTCACCGACGCGGCCGCCGTCGAGTCCGCCGTCGACCTGGTGGAGCGTCAACTCGGTCCGCTGGCCGTCCTGGTGAACGTGGCCGGGATCCTGCGCACCTCGCCCGCGGTCGAACTGACCGACGAGGACTGGGCGGCGACCTTCGCGGTCAACACCACCGGGGTCTTCCACACCTGCCGGGCGGTGGGCCGGCGGATGGCGGAGCGCGGCACGGGGGCCGTCGTCACCGTCGGGTCCAACGCGGCCGGCGTGCCCCGGGCCGGCATGGCCGCCTACGCGGCGTCCAAGGCGGCCGCCACCATGTTCACCCGCTGTCTCGGCCTGGAGCTCGCCCGGTCCGGGGTGCGCTGCAACATCGTCTCGCCCGGGTCCACCGACACCGAGATGCAGCGCGCGCTCTGGGGCGGCGACGCCGAGGCCGCCGAACGGCGGGTCGTCGACGGCGACCCGGCCGGCTGGCGGGTGGGCATCCCGCTCGGGCGGATCGCCCAACCGGCCGACATCGCCGAGGCGGTGGCCTTCCTGGTCTCCGACCGGGCGCGGCACATCACCATGCACGACCTGTACGTGGACGGCGGCGCCACCCTGCGCGCCTGAGCGCGTCGGCCCGACCCGACACGACCCGACCCGACCCGACACGTCGGACTCGACCCGACACGTCCGACCCGACACGTCCGAACCGCGCGTCCGACCCCGCACGTCCGAACCGCGCGCCCCGACCTCACGGGCCCGGCCCGACGCGCCCCCGGGCCCGTCGGAGCCACGGACACCCCCGAACCACACCCCCCGCCGGCCGGCGCCACGAGCAGCGCCCGGCGGCCACTCGCAGACTGGGAGAATCCAGGTGACCACGGTGCACCACGCCCCCGCCGGGACGGACCACACCGTCATCGGCGCGGCCAGCGGGCTGCTGGGCCAGTACCGGGCCGCGCCCGACGAGGCGTTCTTCGCCTCGCCGACCCGCACGCTGCTCGCCGACGGCGTCCACGCCCGGGTGCCGCAGGACGCGCGCCCGCTGCCGGTCCGGGTCGCCGAGACACTCGACCGGGCCCGCCGCGACGGGGTCGAACACCCGCTGGTGGTGGGCGCGGTGGCGTTCGACCACGACGCCCGCGCCGAACTGGCCGTGCCCGCCCGGGTCCGCCGGTGCGGCGCGCTGCGCGACGACCCGCTGGTCGCCCTGCCCGCCCCGGCCGCCGACCGGGTCGAGTGGCTGGTCCGCCCGGTGCCCGAGCCCGAGGCGTACGGCGCCGGCGTCGCGGAGGCCGTCCGCCGGCTCAGGGCGGGCGAGTTGAGCAAGGTCGTCCTCGCCCGCACCCTGGAGCTGAGCGCCGGACGCCCGCTCGACCTGCCGGCGATCCTCCAGCGCCTGGCCCGCCGGGACCCGGGCGGTTACACCTTCGCCGTCCCGGCCGGAGGCGGCCGCACCCTGATTGGCGCCAGCCCCGAGCTGCTGCTCTCCCGCCGCGGCACCGCCGTGCTGGCCAACCCGCTGGCGGGCTCCGTCCCGCGCAGCGCCGACCTCGGCGAGGACGTCCGCCGGGCCGCCGCACTGCTGGAGTCCCCGAAGGACCTGCACGAGCACGCCGTCGTCGTGGACGCCATCCGTGCGGCCCTGGCGCCGTACTGCCGGACGCTCGACGTGCCGGAGCGGCCCACCCTCGTCCGGACCGCGGCGATGTGGCACCTGGCCACCACCATCACCGCCGAGCTGGCCGACCCGGCCGTCTCCGCGCTGGAACTCGCCGCCGCCCTGCACCCGACCCCGGCCGTCTGCGGCACGCCGACGCCCTTGGCGCGGCAGGCGATCGGGGAGATCGAGCCGTTCGACCGCGGCCTCTACGCCGGCATGGTCGGCTGGGGCGACGCGGACGGCGACGGCGAATGGGTGGTGACCCTGCGCTGCGCCGAGGCGGACGAGCGGACGCTGCGGGTCTACGCGGGCGCGGGCGTGGTCGCCGAGTCCCGTCCGGAGGCCGAACTGGCCGAGACCAGTGCCAAGTTCCGTACCTTCCTGGACGCCGCGGGGGTGCCGCGATGAGCCGCCCGCAGGACAGCGTGGACGAGGTGCTGGCCGGATTCACGCCCTACCCGGCCGAGTTCGCCGAGCGCTACCGCGCCGCCGGGTACTGGCGCGGCGAGACCTTCGGCCGGATGCTGCGCGAGCGCGCCGCGGCCCACGGCGAGCGCATCGCGATCGTCGACCCCGGCGGCGCGGGCCCGGAGGGCACCCGGCGCTGGACGTACGCCGAACTCGACCGCCGGGCCGACCGGATGGCCGCCGGCCTGCTCGCCCGCGGCATCGGCCGGGGCGACCGCGTGGTGGTCCAGCTCCCCAACGTGGCCGAGTTCTTCGAGGTGGTCTTCGGCCTCTTCCGGATCGGCGCGCTGCCGGTCTTCGCCCTGCCCGCCCACCGCTACACCGAGGTCGGCCACTTCTGCTCCTTCACCGGCGCGGCCGGCTACGTCGTCCCGGCGGTCGAGGGGGGCTTCGACTACCGTGAACTGGCCGGCCGCGTACGGGCGGAGAACCCGTCGCTGCGGCTGGTCCTGGTGGCCGGCGAGGACGCGGGCGAGCACGTCCGGCTGGCCGACGTGCCGGTCGACGGCGCCCTTCCGGAGACCGGCCCGGAGCCGGGGGACGTCGCGTTCCTCCAGCTGTCCGGTGGCAGCACCGGCGTGCCGAAGCTGATCCCGCGCACCCACGACGACTACATCTACTCGCTGCGCGGTTCGGTCGGGATCTGCGGCCAGGACGAGCGGAGCGTCTACCTCTGCGTCCTGCCCGCCGCGCACAACTTCCCGCTCAGCTCACCGGGTTCGCTCGGCGCGCTGTACGCGGGCGGCCGGGTGGTGCTCTGCCCGCAGCCCGGCCCCGAGACGGCGTTCCCGCTGATCGAGCGCGAGGGCGTGACCATCACCGGTCTGGTGCCGCCGCTGGCGCTGCTCTGGCTGGAGGCCGCCGAGCGGCGGCGGGCGGCGGGCGGGGACCCGGGGCTGGCGAGCCTGGAGGTGCTGCTGGTCGGCGGCGCGAAGTTCAGCGAGGAGGCCGCCCGGAGGGTGCGCCCGGTGCTGGGCTGCACGCTCCAGCAGGTGTTCGGGATGGCCGAGGGACTGGTCAACTACACCCGGCTGGACGACCCGGAGGAGGTGATCGTCACCACCCAGGGCCGGCCGATCTCCCCGGACGACGAGGTCCGGGTGGTCGACGACCAGGACGGCGACCTGCCCGACGGCACCACCGGCCATCTGCTCACCCGAGGCCCGTACACCATCCGCGGGTACTGGAACGCTCCCGGGCACAACGCCGACTCGTTCACCGCGGACGGCTTCTACCGCACCGGCGACCTCGTCCGGCGGACCCCCACCGGCCACCTGGTGGTCGAGGGGCGGGCCAAGGACCAGATCAACCGGGGCGGCGAGAAGGTCGCCGCGGAGGAGATCGAGAACCACCTGCTCGCCCACCCGGCCGTGCACGACGCGGCCGTCGTGTCGATGCCCGACCCGTACCTCGGCGAGCGCACCTGCGCCTACGTGGTGCTGCGCGACGAGGCCCGCCAGGCCCCGCCGAAGTCGGTCGAGTTGAAGCGCTTCGTGCGTGGGCGCGGCCTGGCCGACTACAAGGTGCCGGACCGGGTCGAGTTCGTCGACGCCTTTCCCGCCACCGGGATCGGCAAGGTGAGCAAGAAGGACCTGCGCGCCGCCATAGCGGCCGGTCTCGCCGCCGCGGCCGCCCCGGCCGCCGGGTCCGCGCCGTCCGTCCCGTCCGTCCCGCCCATCCCCTCCCAGAGCTAAGGAAGCACCGTCGTGGGCCTGCCCCGCATCCCCTCCTATCCCATGCCCTCCGCCGGTGAACTCCCCGCCAACCGGGTTTCCTGGACGGTCGACCCGTCGCGCGCCGTCCTGCTGGTGCACGACCTGCAGAACCACTTCATGGACGCCTTCGACACCGGCGCGGCCCCGGTCACCGAACTCTTCGAGAACGTCGGCCGGCTGCGCAAGGAGGCCGGGCGGCTCGGCATCCCGGTCGTCTACTCGGCGCAGCCCGGCGGCCAGAGCCCCGAACAGCGCGGCCTCCAGCAGGACTTCTGGGGCCCGGGCATCCCGGACGACCCGCGCGCGGAGGCGATCGCCGACGCGGTCGCCCCGGGTGAGGGCGACACCGTGCTCACCAAGTGGAAGTACAGCGCCTTCGTCCGCACCGGGCTCGCCGAGCTGCTGCGCGCGCAGGGCCGCGACCAGCTGGTGATCACCGGCGTGTACGCGCACATCGGGGTGCAGGCCACCGCCTGCGACGCGTGGATGCGTGACGTCCAGGCCTTCGTGGTGGCCGACGCGGTCGCCGACTTCGGCCCGGACGAGCACCGCGCCGCCCTCGCCTGGGTGGCCGGCCGCTGCGGCCTGGTCACCACCACCGACGCCGTACTGGAAGGGAATTGACGGGCATGGCATTCACTGTGGAGCGCATCCGGGCCGAGGTCGCCGACCTGCTCGGCGAGGACCCGGCGGACATCCCGCTGGACGAGAACCTGGCCGACTGGGGCCTGGACTCGGTGCGGCTGATGGCGCTGGCCGAGCGGTGGCGGTCGGAGGGCGCGGACGTCGCCTTCCTGCAGCTCGCCGAGCGGCCGGCCGTCGAGGCCTGGGCCGAACTGCTGGGCGCGTCCTGATGGACCCGGCCGACGTCCTGACGGGGCCGGCCGACGCCCCGGCGCTGTGGCCGGACACCCGGAACCACTGGCCGGACCCCCGGAACCACTGGCCGGACGCCCCGGAACGCCGGCCCGACGCCCCGCCGGGGCCGGGCGGGGAGGCGGGCCGGCGGGCGAAGCGGCCGCCGACCACGGTGATCGGCCCGGTCGAGGCGCAGGCCGCCCGGACACCCGGTGCGCCCGCGCTGGTGCTGCCGGACGGTTCGGTGGTGTCCTACGGCGACCTGAACGCCGCCGCCAACCGGCTGTCACGGCACCTGGCGGGCCTCGGCGCCCGCCCCGGTACGGTCGTCGGCCTGGCGCTCACCCGCCCGGCCGAGGTCGTGCCGGCGCTGCTGGCGGTGGCCAAGTCCGGTGCGGCGTACCTGCCGCTGGACGCGGACGATGCGCCGGGCCGGAGGGCCTGGCTGCTGGCCGACGCCCGCCCGGTCTGCGTCCTGGGGGAGGGCGTGCCCGGCGCCGTCCGGCCCCAGGAGGGCGAGCTGGCCGCGGAGTTGGTCACCGACCCGCCCCGCGCACTGACCCCGCAGCACCCGCTCTGGCTGGCCTACGGCCCGGGCGGCCGCCCGGCGGGCGTCCCGGTGGCGCACGCCGAGGTGGACCGCCGGGTGCGCGCGCTGCAGGCCGCGTACGGGCTGGGGCCGGGCGACCGGATGCTGCAACTGGGGCTGCCGCTCTGGGAGTTCATCTGGCCGCTGCGGACCGGTGCGGCCCTGGTGCTGACCGACCCGGACCGGCCCGCCGAGGTCGGCGAGGTGGTCCGGGAGCTGGGCGTCACCGCACTGCGGGCGGCCCCGGCGGTGATCGGCGGCCTGCTGCCGGACCCGGGGCCGGTACACCTGACGCCGGGGGTGCTCTGACGCCGGGGCCCGGTCGACACCGGGGGGGGCGGGGCGGCCGGGCCCCGGCCCGTCACGCGCCGCGCCGCCCGGCGGCGAAGTCCGCCGCCGTCCACGCCATCGCGACCGCGCCGTCCAGGACGGCGCGGTCCGCCTCGGGCGAGACGGCGGCCTCGGCGAACGCCGCCTCGTGCGGGGCGCAGGCGCCGCCGGTGATGTCCAGCACCGGGTGGATGGCGGGCAGCACGTGCGAGACGTTGCCCATGTCCGTGCAGGCGAACGGTCCGCTCTCGACCGGTTGCGGCCGGCCGAGCGCGGCGGCGTTGGCCCGCCAGAGCGCGAGCAGTGCGGCGTCGCCGCGGAAGTCCAGGTAGTCCGGCTCGGGCCGGCCCAGCTCGACCTCGCAGCCGGTGGCCAGCGCGCCCGCCCGGAAGCAGGCCTCGACCCGTTCGCGCAGCTCCGCGAGGTCCTCGGCGGCCGAGGTGCGGATCTCGTACTCGGCGGTCGCGGTGTCCGGGATCAGGTTGGGCGCCGTGCCGGCGGCGGTGGTGATCCCGTGCACCCGCCAGTGCGGCGGCAGTTGCTGGCGCAGCAGCCCGAGCGCGACCTGCGCGACGGTCAGCGCGTCGGCGGCGTTGCGCCCGTCGTGCGGGTTCAGGCTGGGGTGGGCGGCGCGGCCGGAGTAGCGGACCGAGAGGGTGCCGAGCGCGAAGGAGCGGAAGTCGGCGACCTCGACCGGGCAGGGGTGGACCATCATCGCCGCGTCCACGCCCGCGAAGGCGCCGGCGTCGAGCAGCAGCGCCTTTCCGGCGCCGCGCTCCTCGGCGGGCGCGCCGATCACCCGGACGGTGAGTCCGAGCCGGTCGGCGTACGGGGCGAGCCCGAGTGCGGCGCCCAGGCCGGCGGCGGCGATCAGGTTGTGGCCGCAGGCGTGGCCGAGCCCGGGGAGGGCGTCGTACTCGCAGACGACGGCGACGGTGACCGGTCCGGTCCCGAGCGTCGCGGTGAACGCGGTCTCCAGGCCGTGGGCGGGCGCGGTGACCGCGTACCCGTGGCCGCGCAGCAGCTCGGCGCACCAGGCGGCCGCGCGGTGTTCCCCGAACGCGGTCTCGGGGTGGGCGTGGATGCGGCGGCTGAGCGCGAGCAGCTCGTCCCGGTGGGCGAGGACGCGGTCGCGGACCGCGGCCTTGAGGTGCTCCGCGGCGCCGGGGTGCTCCGCGGCCTTGAGGTGCTCCGCGGCGCCGGGGTGCTCCGCGGCGCCGGGGTGCTCCGCGGCGCCGGGGTGCTCCGCGGCCTTGAGGTGCTCCACGCCCGCCTCGGGGCTCGCGTTCAGGGGGGACATCGGCGCCTCCGGGGCGTCAGGGCCCGCAGCTCTGCGGGCTGTTGACCAGACGATATGTAGATAGCTTAGGCTAACCTAAGTAGGCGTTCCGTTCGCCGGACCCGAGGAGCTCTCAGAACCATGCGTCGCCACCAGGCCGCGTCCGTCCCCGCCGCCGTCCCCGCCGACGACGTGCCGCTGCTCGCCACCCAGGCGGCGATCTGGTACGCCCAGGCGCTCGACCCCGGCAGCCCGGTCTACAACACCGGCGACGCCGTCGAGATCACCGGCCCGCTCGACACCGACCTCTTCGAGGGCGCCCTGCGGCAGGCCCTCGACGAGGCCGAGGCCCTCACCGCCGTCGTCACCACCGGCGAGGACGGCGCCCCGCGCCAGCGCCTGCACCCCGGCCGCCCCTGGCCGCTGCACCGGCTCGACCTGCGCGCCGCCGCGGACCCGGACGCCGAGGCCGAGGCCTGGATGCGCGCCGACCTCGCCCGCCCGGTCGACCTCGCCGAGGGCCCGCTCTTCACCCAGGCCCTGATCCGGCTCGCCGACGACCGCCACTGGTGGTACCAGCGCGTCCACCACCTCGCCGTCGACGCCTACGCGCTCACCCTGATCGGCGGGCGGGTCGCCGAGCTGTACACGGCGTACGCCGACGGCGAGCAGCCCGCCGGCCGCACCTTCGCCACCCCGGCCGAGGTCGCCGCCGAGGAGGCCGCCTACCGTGCGGGCGCCGACCACGCGGCCGACCGCGAGTTCTGGCGCGAGCGGCTCGCCGGGGCCCAGGCCCCCGCCACCCTGCCCGGCGCCCCGTCCACCGCCGCCGGACCCACCCGCGAGAGCACCTCGCTGCCCGCCGGGACGCTCGCGAGGTTCGAGCGCGCCGCCGGCGCCGCCCGTGCCACCTGGGCCGAGCTGGTCATCGCCGCCACCGCCGGCTACCTGCACCGCCTCGCCGGCACCGAGGACGTCGTCCTCGGCCTGCCGCTCGCCAACCGCCGCGGCCCGGCCGCCCTGCGCACCCCGGTCGCCACCGCCAACGTGCTGCCGCTGCGCCTCGCCGTCCGCCCGTGGGACACCGCCGCCGAACTGCTGCGCCGCGTCGTCCTGGAGGTCCGCGCCGTCCGCCGCCACCAGCGCTACCCGCTGGAGGAACTCCGCCGCGACCTCGCGCTCACCGGCGGGCGGAGCGCCCTGTTCGGCCCGATGGTCAACATCAAGGCCTTCGAACGCGACCTCGACCTGGCCGGACTGCCCGGCACCGTCCGCAACCTCGCCGCCGGCCCGGTCGACGACCTCGCCCTCGCCGTCTCGCCCGGCCCCGACGGCGCCCTGCGCATCGGCCTGGAGGCCCACCCGGACCGCCAGGACGCCCACTCGCTCGCCGCACACCGCGACGGTCTGCTCCGCTACCTCGACGGCCTCGCCGACCTGCTGCTCACCGACCCGCAGACGCCGATCGCCCGGATCGACCTGCTCGGCGCCGACGCGGTGCACCGCGCCACCGCCGGACGCGACGAGCCCGCCGTCACCGCAACCCTGCCCGCCCTCTTCGCCGCACAGGCCGCCCGGACGCCCGGCGCCGTCGCCCTGCGCAGCGGCGGAACCACCCTGACCTTCGCCGGGCTGGACGCCGCGAGCAACCGCCTCGCGCAGCACCTGGCCGCGCTCGGCGTCCACGACGGGACGCCCGTCGCGCTCGCCCTGCCGCGCAGCGCCGACACCGTGACCGCCATGCTCGCGGTGCTCAAGGCCGGCGGCGCCTGCCTCTCGCTCGACCTCGCCCACCCCCGGCAGCGGATCGCCGACATCCTGGACGACACCCGGCCGGTCTGCGCCGTCGGCACCGCCGAGGCCCTCGCCGCCCTGCCCGGAGCCGGGACGCGGCCCGCGGTCGTGCTGGACGACCCGGCCGTGCGCGAGGCGATCGCCGCACTGCCGGGGGAGCGGGCCCTCCCCGAGCCGGACCCCGGCCGGACCGCCTACCTGCTGCACACCTCCGGCTCCACCGGCCGCCCCAAGGGCGTCGTGGTCACCCACGCCTCGCTCGCCAACCTGCACGCCGGCCACGGCGAGGACCACATCGCCCCCGCCGTCCGCCGCACCGGCCGCGAGCGGCTGCGCGTCGCCCACAGCGCGTCCTTCGCCTTCGACGCCTCCTGGGACCCGGTGCTCTGGATGGTCCACGGCCACGAACTGCACCTGCTCGACGACGACACCTACCGCGACCCGGCCGCCCTCGCCGGCTACGTCGACCGGGAGCGGATCGACTACCTCGACGTCACCCCCTCCTACCTCGAAGTCCTCCTCGCCGAAGGGCTGCTGGACGAGGACAGGCACCGCCCCGCACTGGTCGTGGTCGGCGGCGAGGCCACCCCGGACGCGCTCTGGCAGCGCCTCACCGCCGTCGAGGGCCTCACCCCGCTCAACCTCTACGGCCCCACCGAGACCACCGTCGACGCCTACTCCTGGACCCCCGGCCCGGACGGCGCCCCCGTCGGCCGGGTGGTCCGCGGCTCCCGCGCCTACGTCCTCGACGGCTCGCTGCGCCCCGCCCCCGACGGCGTGGCCGGCGAACTGTACGTGGCCGGCGCCTGCCTGGCCCGCGGCTACCTCGGCCGCCCCGACCTCACCGCCGAGCGCTTCCTCGCCGACCCGTTCGGCCCGCCCGGAGGCCGGATGTACCGCACCGGCGACCTCGCCCGCCGCCGCGCCGACGGCACCCTGGAGTTCCTCGGCCGCGCCGACGACCAGGTGAAGATCCGCGGCTTCCGGATCGAGCCCGGCGAGATCGCCGCCGTCCTCGGCCAGCTCCCCTCCGTGGCCCAGTCCGTGGTGATCGCCCGGCCGGGACCGCACGGCCGGCGGCTGCTCGGCTACGCCGTCCCCGCGCCCGGCGCCGTCCTCGACCCGGACGCCCTGCGTGCCGCGCTCGCCGAGCGGCTGCCGGCGCACATGGTGCCCGCCGCCGTCCTCGTCCTGGACGAACTGCCGCGCACCGGCAACGACAAGCTCGACCACCGCGCCCTGCCCGAGCCGGCCGCCGGCGCGGCGCCCGGGGGTGACGCCGCCGCGACCCCCCAGGAGGAGGTCGTCTGCGGGCTGTTCGCGGCCGTCCTCGGCCTGCCCGAGGCCCCCGGCCGGTCCGCCTCCTTCTTCGACCTCGGCGGCCACTCCCTGCTGGCCGGCCGCCTCGCCGCCCGGCTCCGCGACACCCTCGGTGCCGCCGTCGGGTTCGCCGACGTCTTCCGCCGCCCCACCCCGGCCGCGCTCGCCGCCCTGCTGCGCGAGCGCTCGGCCCCCGAACCGCGCCCGGCCCTGCTGCCCGCCCCGCGCACCGAGCGGCTGCCGCTCTCGCCGGCCCAGCGCGGCCTCTGGTTCCTCCACCGGCTCGAAGGCCCCAGCCCCACCTACAACATCCCGCTGGCCCTCACCCTCACCGGACCGCTCGACCGCGACGCCCTCGCACACGCCGTCACCGACCTGGCCGCCCGGCACGAGATCCTGCGCGCCGTCCACCGCGAGGACGCCGACGGCGAGCCGTACCAGCAGGTGCCGCCGCCCGCCGCGGTGCCACTCCACGACGGGGGCCGGCTGGACGACGGGGAACCGCTGGCCCGGGCCGTCCGGTACGCGTTCGACCTCGCCGCCGAACCGCCCCTGCGGGCAACGCTGTTCACCGGGAAGGACGGCAGCCACACGCTGCTCCTGCTGCTCCACCACATCGCCGGCGACGGCGCCTCCACCACCCCGCTGGCCCGCGACCTGGCCGCCGCGTACTCCGCGCGCCTGGCCGGCCGCGCCCCCGAACTGCCGGTGCCGGAACTCCAGTTCGCCGACCACGTGGCCTGGCAGCGGCAGCTGCTCGGCACCGCCGGGGCGCCCAGCCCGCTCGCCGTCCGGCAGCTCGACCACTGGCGCAAGACCCTGGCCGGCCTGCCCGACCAGCTCGACCTGCCCACCGACCGCCCGCGCCCGGCCGTCGCCGGGCACCGGGGCGCCACCGTCCCGTTCGCCCTCGGCGCCGACGCCCACGCCGCCCTGGCCGCGCTCGCCCGCACCACCGGCACCAGCGTCTTCATGGCCGTCCAGGCCGGCCTCGCCGCGCTGCTCACCCGGCACGGCTGCGGCACCGACATCCCCGTCGGCACCCCCGTCGCCGGCCGGGACTCCGACGAAACCGCCTCCCTGGTCGGCTACTTCGTCAACTCGGTGGTCCTGCGCACCGACACCTCCGGCGACCCCGGCTTCCGCGAGCTGCTCGGCCGCGTCCGCACCGCCGTCCTCGGCGCCCACGACAACGCCGACCTGCCCTTCGACCGGCTGGTCGAGGAGCTCAACCCGCCGCGCTCGCTCGCCCGGCACCCGCTGTTCCAGGTCATGCTCGCCTGGCAGAGCGTCCCCGACGAGGAGTTCGCGCTCGGCGGCGGGCTCACCGCCCGGATCGCCGCCGTGCCGTCCGGCACCGCCAAGTTCGACCTCACCCTCAACGCGGGCGAACTGCGGGAAGGGGGCATCGCGGGCTTCCTGGAGTACCGCACCGACCTGTTCGACGCGGCCACTGTCGAGGCCCTCGCCGCGCGGCTCGCCCGGCTGCTCACCGCCGCCGCCACCGAGCCCGACACGCCGATCGGCCGGCTCCCGCTCATCAGTGCGCAGGAGCGCCACCGCGCCCTCGTCGAGTGGAACGGCGCCCCGGCCGCGGCCTCCGCCGCACCCGGCGCGGCTACGGAGGGCCCGGCCGTGGCGGGTCGCGCCCCCGCGACCGCGGCCCCCGGCGCCACGCTGCCCGAGCTGTTCGAGGCCGCGGCCCTCGCCAACCCCTCGTCGACGGCCGTGAGCTGCGACGGCGCCACCCTCGACTACGCCGGCCTCGCCGCCCGCGCCGACCGGCTGGCCCGCCTGCTGGCCGCCCGCGGAATCGGCCCCGGCACCATCGTCGCGCTCGCCCTGCCGCGCTCGCTCGAACTGGTCGTCGCGCTGCTCGCCGTCGCCAAGTCCGGCGCCGCCTACCTGCCGCTCGACCCGGACTACCCGGCCGACCGGCTCGCCTACATGCTGGCCGACGCAGCGCCCGCCGCACTGCTCACCGACACCGCCACCGCGCCCCGGCTGCCCGCCCACCAGGTGCCGCTGCTCCTGGTCGACGGACCGGAGGCGGCCGACCACCCCGCCACCCCGTTGGCCCAGCACGAACGCACCCGCCCGCTGCGCGCGGACGACGTCGCGTACGTCATCTACACCTCCGGCTCCACCGGCCGGCCCAAGGGCGTCCCCGTCACCCACCACAACGTGGTCCGCCTGTTCAGCGCCACCGACCACTGGTTCGGCTTCGGCGCGGACGACGTCTGGACGCTCTTCCACTCCTACGCCTTCGACTTCTCGGTCTGGGAGCTCTGGGGCGCCCTGCTGCACGGCGGCCGCCTGGTCGTCGTCCCGCACCTGGTCAGTCGCGACCCGGCGGCCTTCCTCGACCTGCTCGCCCGCGAGCGGGTCACCGTCCTCAACCAGACCCCGTCCGCCTTCTACCAGCTCAGCGCCGCCGACCGGGAACGCCCCGGCAGCGAACTCGCCCTGCGGTACGTGGTGTTCGGCGGCGAGGCGCTCGAACTGGGCCGCCTCGACGACTGGTACGAGCGGCACGCCGAGGACGCGCCCACCCTGGTCAACATGTACGGGATCACCGAGACCACCGTGCACGTCTCCCACATCGCCCTCGACCGGGCGAGCGCCGCCGCGGGCGCCGGCAGCACCATCGGCGTCAACATCCCCGACCTGCGGGTCTACGTCCTCGACCAGCACCTGGAGCCCGTACCGCCCGGCGTCACGGGCGAGATGTACGTGGCCGGCGCCGGCCTCGCCCGCGGCTACCTCGGGCGCCCCGCCCTCAGCGCCGAGCGCTTCGTCGCCGACCCCCACGCCGGACTGTTCGGCGAGAGCGGCACCCGGATGTACCGCTCCGGTGACCTCGCCCGCCGCCGCGCCGACGGCGTCCTGGAGTACTTCGGCCGCGCCGACCAGCAGGTCAAGATCCGCGGATTCCGGATCGAACTCGGCGAGGTCGAGGCCGTCCTGGCCGCCCACCCGGACGTCGCCGACGCCGCCGTGATCGTCCGCGAGGACGTGCCCGGCGACAAGCGGCTGGTCGGCTACGCGGTGCCGGCGCCGTCCACGGCCGACCTCACCGCCGAGCAACTGCGCGCCCACACCGCCGCCGGCCTGCCCGTCCACATGGTCCCGTCCGCCGTCGTCCTGCTGGAGAAGCTCCCGCTCACCGCCAACGGCAAGCTCGACCGCCGCGCCCTGCCCGTCCCCGACGCCCCGGCCACCGGTGGCGGCCGGCCCCCGGCGAACCCCCGCGAGCAGCAGCTCTGCGAACTCTTCGCCGAAGTGCTCGGCCTGCCGGAGGTCGGAGTCGAGGACGACTTCTTCGCCCTCGGCGGGCACTCGCTGCTCGTCGTCCGCCTCGCCGGCCGGATCCGCGCCGTCCTCGGCCTGGAGGTCGGCATCGGCACGCTCTTCCAGGCGCCGACCGTGGCCGCACTGGACGCCGCGCTCTCCGCCGGCGCCCCGGGCGCCGACGCGCTCGACGTCCTGCTGCCGCTGCGCCCGGCCGCCCCCGGCCGGCAGGCCCCGCTGTTCGCCGTCCACCCCGCCGGCGGCCTCAGCTGGTGCTACACCGGACTGATTCGTCACCTCCCGGCCGACGTGCCGATCTACGGCCTCCAGGCCCAGGGCGTCGGCGCCGCCACGGCCGTCGAGCCGCTGCCGCGCACCCTGGAGGAGCTGGCCGCCCACTACGTGGGCCGGCTCCGCGAGGTCCAGCCGCAGGGCCCCTACCGCCTGCTCGGCTGGTCCACCGGCGGCATCATCGCCCACGCGATGGCCGTCCGCCTCCAGGAACTCGGCTGCGCCGTCGAGCTGTTGGCCGTCCTCGACGCCTACCCGGCGGAGGGGTTCCGCGACCTGCCGGTGCCCGACCAGGCGGAGGCCCTCGAAGCCCTGCTCACCATGGGCGGCTACGGTCCGGCGGACCTCGACGGCCGGCCGCTCGAACTCACCCACGTCACCGCACTGTTGCGCCGCGAGGGCAGCCCGCTGGCCGGCCTGGACGACGACACGGTCGAGGCGCTCAACCGGATCTACCTCAACACCAACCACCTGGTCCGCGGGTACGACCACCGCCGCTTCGACGGCGACGTGCTCTTCTTCCGGGCGACCGTCGACACCATCGACGAGACCCTGGTCCCCGAACTCTGGGCCCCCTACGTCGCCGGGCGGATCCACAACACCGACGTCGCCTGCTCCCACAAGGACATGACCCTGCCCGCCCCCGTCGAGCACATCGCGGGCGTGATCGCCGACCACCTCGCGGAGCTCTCGCGTGCCGCGGGCCCCGAGCGCCCTGAAGCCCCTTCGAACCCCGGCCGCCCCGACGACCCCGACGACCCCGCACACCCCGACGACCCCGCACACCTGGAGAACGCCACCCATGAGTGACGCCCCCGCCAACCCCTTCGACGGTGACGGCGAGTTCCTCGCCCTCGTCAACGACCAGGGCCAGCACTCCCTCTGGCCGTCCTTCGCCGCCGTACCGGACGGCTGGACCGTCGCCCACGGGCCGTGCGCCCGCGCCGTCGCACTGGACTGGATCACCGCCAACTGGACCGACCTGTGCCCGGTCCGGTGACCTCCACGGACGCGAACGCGCCCGTCGGCGCCGAGGCACCCGCGGCGCGCCCCCTGTTCGCGGGGCGCGTCGCGGTGGTCCTCGTCTACACGGCCGCGATGTGCATGAACGGCCTGGACTCGACCATCGTCAACCCGGCGCTCTTCACCATCGCCGAGGACTTCGGCCGGCCGGTCTCCGCGGCCAACGCGGTGGAGACCGCCTTCCTGGTCGGCCTCGCCGTCGGCCTCCCGGTGGCGGGCTGGCTGGGCGACCGGTTCGGGGTGAAGCGGGTCTTCCTCGGCTCGCTGGCCGCGTTCACGCTCGCCTCGGCCCTGTGCGCCGCCGCACCCGGCCTCGGCACGCTCGCCGCCGCCCGGGCCGTGCAGGGCGTGGCCGGAGGACTGCTCACCCCCGTCGGCATGACGCTGCTCTTCCGCGCCTTCGCGCCGCACGAGCGCGCCGGGCTCGGCAAGGTGCTGATCGTGCCGACCGCGCTGATGCCCGCCCTCGGGCCGCCGCTCGGCGGGTTCCTCACCGAACACCTCTCCTGGCACTGGCTGTTCCTGGTCAACGTGCCGATCGGGGTGGCGGCGGTGCTGACCGGCCTGGCCGGGCTGCGCGACGAGGGCGCGGAGACCGCCGGCCGGTTCGACACCGCGGGCTTCCTGCTCGCCACCCCCGGCCTCGGACTGCTCACCTACGCACTCGGCTTCGGCCCGGCGCACGGCTGGTCCTCCCCGGCGGTGGCGGCCGGCGGAGTGCTCGGCGTGCTGCTGCTCGGCCTCGCGGTCCGGCACCAACTGCGCGCCGACGAGCCGCTGGTGGACCTCCGGCTGCTGGCCGACCGGACCTTCGCAGCCGCCACCTGGCTCGCCCTGCTGACCTCCGCCGGGCTGATGGGCGCCCTGTTCGTCTTCCCGCTGCTCCACCAGGCCGCCCTCGGCGCCTCGGCGCTGGACGCCGGGCTGAGCGTCTTCCCGGAGGCGCTCGGCCTGATGGCCGCCTCCCAGGTGGTCGACCGGCTGCTGCCGCGGATCGGCCCACGCGGCCTCGCCGTTCCCGCGCTGCTCCTCGCCGCGCTGGTGCTGGCCGCGCTGGCCGTCCCGGGCGTCGGCGAGAACGCGTGGGCGGTGAGGGCGTTGATGTTCGGCGTCGGCCTGATCCTCGGTACCGCCGTGCTCACCCTGCAGATCGCCGGCTTCGCCGACGTGCCGCCGCCGGCGATGGGGCGGGCGATGGGCCTGTTCACCATCGTGCGCACCCTCGGCGGGGCCCTGGGCATCGCCGCCACCGCCGCCCTGATCGGCGCCCTCGCCGAGGACGGCACGCACACCGCCGAGCCCGGCCCCTTCCGCGCCGCGCTGCTCGTCACGGCGGGCGCGGTCGCCGCCGCCGCCCTGGTCGCGGCCCGCCTGCCGAAGGGGGTTCCGGCGCCACCGGCCATGAACTGATCGGTGCCGCACGATAGTTCGGACCGGAATCACCGGCATCCAGGGCCGTCGGGGTACTCACCCGGCGGCCCTCGGGGCAGTACAGTCCCCGTATGCGAAGCATCGAGACGCTTCTCACGGGGAACGGACAGGCCGACATCGCCGGGCTGCGCGAGGTCGACGCGGACGAACTCGCGCGGTACGTCGTGGACCGCGGGCACCCCTGGTGGCACCGCAGAGCGTGCGCGGTCGCGCTGGCCGGGCGGGTGCCGCAGCGGTGGGTGGCGGAGCTGCTCGCCCGCGTCGAGGACACCGGTGACGTGGCCGGGGTCCGCACCGCGCTCCTGGACCTCCTCGCCGACCGGGCGGAACTCCTGCCCTGGCTGTGGCACGAGGACCGGCGCCGCGACCGCTCGTTCGGCATGCCCGAGGCGATCCTCAAGGCCCGCGGAAGACTCGGGGACCTCACGGCCACGGAGGAGCTGGCCACCCTCGCGGCCAGCCCCTGGCCGCGCTGGCGGGAGGTCGGCGAAGCCGGGCTGGACGCGTTGACCGCCCGGTACGGGGCCGCGGTGGTCATGGCGGGCCTCGGCGACGGCCGGCCCGAGGACCGCGTCTTCCGGGTCCGCATGCGGCACCGCGCCGGCGAGGACGTGACCGATGCGCTCGCGGACCCGGACCGGGCGGTCGCGTACCTCGCCCAGTCGCTGCTGACCGACGCCGACCGGTTGCGCGGCCACCTCGGCGGGGCGCCGACGACCGAGGCCAAGCTCTGGGCGGCCTACGCCCTGCACCGCCTCACCGGCGACGCCGCCGAGACCCGGGCGGTCCACGAGTCGCTGGGGCGCCCCCGGGTCGAGGTCGCCGGCCTGGACGACGAACTCCGCCGGGCGATCGTGCACGAGTACGGGCACGGCTGTGAGCGGCAGAGCGATCCACGGTGGCGGATCGAGGCCCTCTGTACCGAGCCCCCGGTCCGCCTCGGACCGGACGGGCAGGACGAGCGGCTCCGGCGGGCAACGGCCGCGCTGACCGCGGCGGGCCTCGCACCGGAACCCCCGGTCCCGGCCGGCCGGCAAAGCCACCAGGGGAACGGCACCTACCACGTGATCGACTGCGCCGACGGAGAGCTGTTCATCAGCACCCTCGGACGGTTCGCCACCGGCGACGGCGACGACTGCGCGGCCCGCCGGGCCCTCGAACCGGCCGGCTTCCGCTGGATCGACGAGGCCACCGGCTCGATCCGGGTCACCGGCCTCTTCGTCTACTACTTCGGCAGGCGCGAGCCCCTCACCGTCGAGACCCTGCTGTTCCACTGGCAGGACTAGGACGGGCCGTCGGCCGTGCCGGCCCGTGGCCGTCTGTCACGCCGGCCCGGCTCCCCGGTCGCGTCGACCCGGGTCGGCGCGGGCCGATGACCGGTCACATGTCAGGATCCCGGCAGGTCCTTCACCAGGCGGTGGTGGCCGGTCTCCCAGCGGTAGCCGAGGGCCGTGTTGACGGCGATCATCGGGAGGTTGCCGGCCTCGACCTCGGTGCGCGCGGTCCGCACGCCGTGGGCGGCGAGACGGTGGGCGGCGTGCAGTTTCAGCGCCCGCGCCAGTCCGCGGGACCGCCAGGGGCGCAGGACGCCGGTGTAGTCGACGTGGCAGGTGAGCTGGTCGTCGGTGGCACGGACGGCGTTGACGCCGACGATGCGCCCCGCGAACTCGGCGGTGAACACCCAGTCCGGGCGGCACCCGTCGCCGGCCACCACCTCGGCGTACCAACGGTCGAAGTCGGGCAGTGCGTCGACGAACCCCGGGTTGTCGTCGAGCGTCTCGCGGTAGAGCTGGTACAGCTGGAGGGCCGGCCGGGGGGCCGAGGTGGCCGCGAGCGTGCCGAAGCGGATTCCCGGTGGCGGTGCGGCGGGCGGCAGCGCGCCCAGCCGGGCCGAGGCGCTGCGGACGTGTGCGTCGATCCGGTGGCCGCGGGCGACCAGGAGACGGAGGAGGTCCGCCCTGTCGTCGGGCAGTTCCCCGAGCAGCCGGCGCGCACCCGCACCGCGGGCCCACTGCTCCAGTGCGTCCGCCAGGGGCAGGAGGCGCGCGGTCGCCAGGCCGGCCGAGCCGACGACCAGCGAGGCCACATCGCCGGGCGGCGTCCACGGCGCCCGCCAGGCGGTGGCGAAGGCGAGGAGCTCCCCGTCGGCCCCGGGGGTCACCAGCCGGATCCGCCCGTAGCCGGTGAGCAGCCCGTCGGACGTGCTGAAGAGGCTGCCGGAGGGGGGTAGCCGGGCGTCCTGGGCGCGGAGTTCCTCGGCTGTGACCGGCCGCGCCCCGGTGGCGGACAGCAGCCCGGCCAGCGGCGGGTAGTCGGTGGAGGGTTGGAACGGACGGTAAGTCACAATGTGACATTGTACTAAGCTTCGTCGTGATCCCGCACGGGAACGGGGGATCCCGGGCGGGTGGCTTTCTGCGGGTGGCTTCCTGTGGGTGGCCCTGGGTGGCCCTGGGGTGGTTTCGTGCGGGCGGCCCCGGGGGTCCCGGGCAGGCGCCCCCCGGGGGTTCTCGGGGGTGCGCCGACGCCGGTGGGCCCGGACCCGCCGTCACGGGCCTCAGGGGAGGTCGATCCGCTCGGTCCTGTTCGCCCCGATCACCTCGATCCCCCTGGTCCCGAGGATGCCGTCGAGCGGCAGGGAGACGGTGTACGGCGCGGTGGCGGGCAGTCCGACGCCGTGCAGCGAGCCGACGACCTCGATGCCCCAGTAGTCCGGTCGCTGGATGTAGACCAGCGGTGACAGGCGGACCGTCATGTTCAGGTAGGGCATGACCCCGTTGACGACGAGGATGAAGGTGCCGGGGACGATCCCCGGGACGGCCTTCGCCTCGTCGAAGTCGATGATGCGCACGGACTCCGGCGCCGGCCGATCCGTGTAGTTCTCCGCCACGATCAGTCCTTTCGTCGCTGTGACGTCACCCGTCACCTCGTCGACGCAGGCTAGCTGACGATCGCCCACGAACCGTGTGTCCAACACGCCCGTGCCCGTTGGTGTGGTGGGGCCGGGGCGGTGGGGCCGGGGCGGCGCGGTGGGGCCGGGCCCGGGCCCAGGGCGTCGCGCCGGCCCCGGCCCTCACTCCCTTGCGGCCGTCTGCCGGCCGGTCCGGTCCCCGCCCCGGGGCGCACCCAGCAGGTGGGACAGGCCGTCCGCCAGGCCGCCGCGCCAACAGGCGTAGTCGTGGCCGCCGTTGAACTCGCGGTACTCGACGTCGTAGCCGCGCGCGACCAGCACGTCCCGCAGGTGGCGGTTCTGCGGGAGCAGCATCCACTCCTGGAGTCCGACCTCCAGGTAGAACCGCGCCGCCCGCCGTTCCCCGGTCGCGAACTGGCGGGTCAGCCATTCGCTCCCGGCGTCGAACTCCGTCCCGTCAGGCCACCAGAACGAGCCCGACTGCGACAGTGCGCCGCCGAACCGCTCCGGCCGCCGGAACGCGGCGAACGCGGCCGTCAGCCCGCCGGCGCTCTGGCCGGCGACGACCGTGCGGTCGGGCGTGAGCGCCGTGCCGTACCCGGCGGCGGCCCAGGGCAGCAGCCGGTCGGCGAGGAAGTCCACGAAGCCGGGGTTGCAGCTCAGGTCGTCCGGGCGGCCCGGGCCCATGGTGTGGACGAGCAGGGCGACGGCCGGCGGGACCGCCCCGTCCGCCACGAGGTTGTCGAGGGTGTCGCCGACGGACAGCACCTCGCCCCACATCTCCCCGTCCAGCAGGACGAGCACCGGGTACGGTCCGCCGTCCGCGCGGTGCCCGGCGGGAAGGAGGACGTCCACCCGTCGGCCGTCGACCTCCGCCGCCACCGTCCGTCCGCGCGGTACGCCGTCGCGTCGCTCGGCGTACGGCTGCGCCGGGGCGTCGGGAAGCGCGAGGACGGAGGACGGGTGCCGGCCGTCGCGGGCGGGCAGTCGCGGGCCGTGGGCGAGCGGGTCGGGCCGGGCGCCGTCCAGGACCCGGAGCCAGTCGGCGCGCGCCGTGCCGGGGACGGTCCCGTGGACGGGGTACAGCTGGTACGAGGCCCGGTGGTCGGCGCGCAGCCGGTAGGTGAGCGACCAGCCTCCGGGTCGACGCTCCATCAAGTGCGGGGTGAGGTTGCCCGCGTGCCGGTCCTTGTCGGTCACGGTGTGCACTAGTGCGAGCACGCCGTCGCACGGGTCGTCCGGGTCGTCCCGGTGGACGAAGGTGACCAGCCGGTGGGCCGGGTCGTCCGGGTCGGGCTCGACCAGCGGCGCACCCTCCGCTGCCACCCGGTCCCAGAACCCGTCCTGGGACGGGCCGAGTTCACTCTGCATGTCGATGACTCCTCGAATATCTAGGCGGGGTTGCCCTTGCGGCCGAGCAGGACCCAGAGCAAGAAGGGGCCGCCGAGGACGGTGGTGACGATGCCGACCGGGATCTCGACGCCGCCGATCAGCACCCGGCCGAGCGTGTCGGCGAGCACCACCAGCACCGCCCCGGCCAGCGCCGATCCGAGCACCGGCACCCGCGCGGGCCCGGCGAGGCGGCCGGCGATCACCGGGGCGGCGAGCGCCACGAAACCGACCGGTCCGCAGACCCCGACGGCGAGCCCGGCCAGCGCGACGGCCAGCAGCAGGCAGGCGAGGCGGACCCTGGCCGGGTCGACGCCCAGCGAGGACGCCACGTTGTCGTCGAACCGCAGCACCGCCAGCCGGCGGGCGACGACCAGCGCCAACGGCACCAGCACCGCGAGCCCGATCAGCACCGGCGTGGCCACCGCGTAGTCGCGCCCGTTGAGCGAGCCGGAGGTCCAGACGAACAGCGAGCCCGCCGAGTTGAGCGAGCGGCGGGCCATCGCCACCTGGATGAGCGCCGAGGCGAGCGCCGACATGGCCAGGCCGACGACCAGGACCCGGTACCCGCGTGCGCCGAGGCCGCCGGAGACGAGCGTGACCACCAGGACCGCCGCCAGCGCGCCGAGCGGCCCGGCCCACCAGGCGCCGAACGTGCCCGAGGCGGTGACGGAGAACAGGACGGCGGCCGTGGCACCGTCGTTGACGCCGAGCAGTTCGGGAGTGGCGAGCCGGTTGCGGGCGAGCGTCTGGGTGAGGCAGCCGGCCAGGCCGAGCGCGGCGCCGGCGGCCAGGCCCGCGACGATCCGGCCGAGGCGGAACTTCTGCACCAGCAGCACGTCGAGCCGGTCGCCGTAGCCGAAGACGGCCTGGAAGGTGCGGCCCAGGCCGAGTTCGCTCTGCCCGGCGTGCGCGGAGACCACCACGGCGGCGAGCAGGGCGGCGGCCAGGCCGAGCGCGGCCAGTGCGGACCGGCGGGGGAGCAGCAGGGAGAGCGCGCCGCGCCGCAGGACCAGGTCGGGCCCGGGGGTCCTGGCCTCCCCGTGCGCGGAGGAGGACCCGGTCGGCTCGGTGTCGGTCATGCCGAGCGCGGCCATCGTCCGGGAGCGGACGATGGCGATCAGCGTGGGTGCGCCGACCAGGGCGACGATGACCGAGACCGGTGCCTCGAATGGCCGGGCCACCACCCGGGCGAGGACGTCCGCGCCGGTCAGCACCGCCGCGCCGACCAGGCCGGCGAGCAGGGTGAGCCGCCCGACCCTGGGGCCGGCGACCGCGCGGGCGAGGAAGCCGGCCAGCAGGCCGAGGAAGGAGATCGGGCCGGCCAGTGCCACCGCCGAGGCGGTGAGCAGGGTGACGGCCGTGGCGACCGCCGCCCGCGTCGCGCCGGGGCGGTGGCCGAGGCCGCGGGCCAGGTCGTCGCCGAGCGCCAGTGCGGCGAGCGGGCGGGTGGTGAACGCGGCGACCAGGAAGCCCGCGCCGAGCACGGGGGCGAGCTGGCGCAGCGTGGTCCAGCCCTCGACCCCGGCCAGCGAGCCGAGCACCCAGACCCGGTACCGGTCGTACGCCTCGGGGGAGTTGACGATCAGAACGCCGGTGAGGCCGCCGAAGGTGGCGCCGACGGCCGAACCGCCGAGCACCAGCCGCATCGGCGAACCGCCGCCCCGGCTGCCGGCGATCAGCAGGACGAGGGCGCTGGCGAGCACGGCGCCGCCGAAGGCGAAGGCGAGGTAGCCGTAGGAGGTCTGCACGCCGAGCACGGCGATGCCGACGACCACGCCGAGCGAGGCCCCCGCGTTGACCCCGAGCAGGCCCGTCTCGGCGAGCGGGTTGCGGGTGACGCACTGGAGTTGGGCCCCGGCCACCCCGAGCGCGGCACCGACCAGGAGGGCGGTGAGGGTGCGGGGCAGGCGCAGGTCGCCCACGACCAGGGCGAGCCGGCCGTCGCTGCGGGCGCCGCCGCGGTCGAGCAGGTAGTCGAGCACCCGGGTCGGCCCGATCTCGCCGGCGCCGACGGACAGCGAGAGCGCGGTGAGCGCGAGCAGGGCCGCGACGATGCCGCCGACGGTGAGCCAGGTGGTGCGGCGGACCGGTGCGGGCGGCGGCGGGACCTCGGCGGCGGGGCCGGTGCGGGCCTGCTCGGAGGCACCCACTTGCGACAATGTCATAAGGTAAGGCTAACCTAATGGTCATTGCGGCTCGATGGCCGCCCGGGCCCGTGCTGTACCACCGTGGCCCGGGCCCGCCGTCCGCAACGGCCCTCAGTCACACCCGTTTTCACCGTCGCACCCGTTTCACCGTCACACCGTTCAACCGTCACGCCCGTCTTCACCGTCACGCCCGTTTCATCGCTCGTCCCGACCGACCGCTTTGACGGCCCCGCCCCTACCGCCGTCTGCAACACCGCTGCCCGGAGGCACACATGTCGACCGCCCAGAGCCCGCTCCATCTCGCCCGCCACCGGGCGGTCCAGGCGCTGGCCGCCACCGGCGCGGCCGCGCTCCTGCTCACCGGCTGCGGCTCGTCCGGCTCCTCCGACAAGGGCTCCGCCGACAAGGGCTCCGCCGACAAGGGCGGGGCGTCCGCCTCCGGCGCCCCCGCCGCGGACGCGGCCGGCGGCGGCAGCGGCGGCAAGCGGACCGTCAAGGACGCCACCGGCAAGGCCGTTGAGATCCCCGCCGAGCCCAAGCGGATCGTCACCCTCACCCAGGAGGACCTGGACGCGGTGCTCGCCCTCGGCGTCAAGCCGGTCGGCATCACCAACGGCCAGGGCCTCAACGAGCCGCCCGCCTACCTCAAGGACAAGGTCCAGGGCGTCCCGGTCGTCGGCAACCTGCTCCAGCCCGTCATGGACAAGGTGATCGCCGCCAAGCCCGACCTGATCCTGGCCGGGGACATGCAGGACGAGCAGATGCTCAAGCAGCTGCGCGAGATCACCCCGGCGACGCTGGTCACCATGGCCCCGACCGACGAATGGAAGCTCTCCTTCCGCGGCATCGGGAACGCCGTCAACAAGCTGGACCAGGCCAACAAGGTCATCGCCGACTACGACGCCAAGGCCGCCAAGGCCGGCGGCGAGCTGGGAGCGAACAAGGGCGCCGCCGTCTCCATCGTCCGCTGGAACCCGACCGGGCCGAGCTGGATGGAGAAGAAGCAGTTCGCCAGCGGTGTCGCCCTCGACATGGGCCTGACCCGCCCGAAGACCCAGGACAAGGACGGCAACGCGCACACCCCGGCGCTCAGCCTGGAGAAGATCAACGAGATCGACGGCGACTGGCTGTTCCTCTCCACCCTCACCGACGACGGCAAGGCGGCGCTGAAGGACGTCCAGTCGAAGCCCGCCTACCAGGAGCTGGGCGCGGTGAAGAACAGCCACACCGTCACCGTGGACGGCTCGGTCTGGTCCACCCGTGGCGGTCCGCTCGCCGCCGACGTGGTCATCGGTGACATCGGCAAGGCGCTCGGCGCCAAGTCCTGAGGCGGGGGACACCCGGGGTAGGGCGCCCGGCCTGCGGTGTCCGTCGCAGGGGTCCCGTCTGCGCCGTCCCGGAACCCGCCGTCCCGGAACCCGCGGTCCCGGAACCCGCCGTCCCGGCAACCGATGTCCGATCCAACCGAAGGAGCGCTCCATGGAGTTGACGGTCGAGGGCCTCACGGCCGGCTACGGCCCCGGGCGTCCGGTGCTGAGCGGCGTCGACCTCACCCTTCCCGCCGGGCGGGTGGTGGCGATCGTCGGCCCGAACGGCTGCGGCAAGTCCACCCTGCTGCGGTCCGTCGCCCGGCTCCACCGGCCCGACGCCGGGCGGGTGCTGGTCGGCGGGGAGGACGTCTGGCGGCTGCGCCCCCGGCAGGCCGCGCACCGGGTGGCGCTGCTCCCGCAGAGCCCGCAGGCGCCCGAGGCGGTCACCGTGGCCGGGCTCGTCCGCTACGGACGCCACCCGCACCAGGGCCTCTTCCGCCAGTGGTCGGCGGACGACGAGCGGCTCACCGCCGAGGCGCTGCGGGCCACCGGGGTCGACGCGTTCGCCGACCGCAGGCTGGACCGCCTCTCCGGCGGCCAGCGCCAACGCTGCTGGTTGGCCATGGTGTTGGCGCAGGACACGCCCGTCGTCCTGCTGGACGAGCCCACCAGTGCGCTCGACCTCGGGCACGCGGTCGAGGTGCTGGAGCTGGTCCGCACGGTCGCGGCGGGCGGGCGCACCGTCGTCATGGTGCTGCACGACCTCGCGGCGGCGGCCCGGTACGCGGACATCGTCGTCGCGCTGCGCGACGGCAAGGTGGTGGCCTGCGGGGCGCCGCGCGAGGTGGTGGACGCGCCGTTGGTGCGGGCGCTGTACGACATCGACAGCGACGTGCTGGCGGCACCCGGGGACGGCGCGCCCGTGATCGTGCCGCGGGCGGGAACGCGGACCGGTGCGGCTACGGGTGCGGGTGCGGGGGCCGGCGTGGGGCCGGCGCAGGGGGTGCGGGCGGCCGCGGGCTGAACGGCCACGGGCCGTCCGCCGTGCCGTCGCCCGCCGTGCCGTCGCCCGCTGTGCCGCCGTCCGCCGCCCGGCGGGTTGCGGTCCGGGCGGCGGGTGCGTGTGGTCTGCTGGGGGCGCCGCATCCGCACCCGCCGCGCTCCGGGAGGCCCACCGGTGTTCCGTCGTTCCGCCGCCGTGTCGCTCGCCCTGCTGCTCGGGCCGGTCGCGGCCGTGAGCTGTTCCTCCGCCACCGGCCCCACGGGGGCGCCCTCGAACCTCGCCACCTCCGCCTCCTCACCGCTCCCCGCCGGGTCGGCCTCCGCCTCGGCCCCGGTGGTCCGGGCGACCGTCACCGACGGGCTGCAGTCGCCGTGGGGCCTGGTGGTGCTGCCCGACGGGGACCTCCTCGTCTCCGAGCGGGACAGCGGGCGGATCTTCCGCGTCTCCGCGAAGGACGGCACCCGGACGGAGGCCGGCACCGTGCCCGGCGTGGTGGCGGGCGGCGAGGGCGGCCTGCTCGGCCTCGCCCTGTCACCCGGCTACCCCGCCGACCACCTGGTCTACGCCTACCTCAGCACCGACGCCGACAACCGCATCGTCCGCTTCCCGTACGACCCCGCCCAACCCGCCACCCGGCAACTGGGCGACCCGGCCGTTTTGTTGACGGGCATTCCGCGCGGCCCCCGGCACAACGGCGGCCGGATCGCGTTCGGCCCGGACGGCCTGCTCTACGCGGGCACCGGCGACAGCAGCAATCCCGCTCTCGCCCAGGACAAGGGCTCGCTGGGCGGCAAGATCCTCCGGCTGGCCCCCGACGGCACCCCGGCCCCCGGCAATCCCTTTCCCGGCTCGCCCGTCTACTCCTACGGCCACCGCAACGTCCAGGGGCTCGCCTGGGACCCCCAGGGCCGGCTCTGGGCGTCCGAGTTCGGCCAGGACAACTGGGACGAGCTGAACCTGATCCGGCCCGGCGCCAACTACGGCTGGCCCGTGGTGGAGGGCATCGGCAACCGCCCCGAGTTCACCGACCCGGTCGTCCAGTGGCGCCCCTCGGAGGCGTCGCCGAGCGGCATCGCCTACGCCGACGGAGCCGTCTGGGTGGCCGCCCTGCGCGGCACCCGGCTGTGGCGCGTCCCGCTCGACGGCGACCGCCTCGCCGCCGCGCCGCAGGAGTTCCTCACCGGCGCCTACGGCCGCCTGCGCACCGTCGTCGCGGACCGGGACGGCACCCTGCTGCTGGTCACCAGCAACACCGACGGCGCCGGCGACCCCCACCCGGGCGACGACCGCATCCTGCGCCTCTCGTTGCCGTAGTGGCGCAGGCCGCGGGTCACCGGTCCCGGCGGTGGTCGAAGACCTCCAACTCTTCGGCCAGGACGTCGAAGTGGAGCTCCGGAGCCCAGAGCCGGCGCTCGCCCACCACGTAGAGGCGGCGCTTGGCGCGGCTGGCGGCGACGTTCAGCAGGTTCGGGGTCTCGGCGGCCCAGTGGCGGGCGCCCGGCGAACCGCCGCCGAGGACGAGGATCACCGCGTCCGCCTCCTTGCCCTGGGCCTTGTGGACGGTGGCGCACCGCTCCTCCAGGAGGTCCCTGGTCCAGCCCTCGCGACCGCCGCAGATCCGCTTGCACTCCTTGACCAGCTCCCGGAACGGTGCGATGACGCGCAGCCGTTCGATGCCCACGCCGTGCAGTTCGAGCTGGTTGAGGACGAATTCGAAGGCCCGCCCGTCGCGCGGGCTCCAGGCGGCGCCGGCCCTGCGTTCCGGGTCCTCGGTGTCGAACCAGCGGCTGGGCAGGAGCCCCGGGTGCTCCTCGTCGGGGAACGGCTTCGACGCGGTGCCGTAGACCATCAGGCCGTCGTAGGCGACCCGGTTGCTGACGGTGAACATGGGCTCCTCGCAGCGGCGGTGGACGCGCAGGGGCGAGCCCACCCACACCTGCTCGTCGTCGGCGTCACCGGTGGGGGCGGGCAGGTAGGTTCCCCAGCGGTTGACCCGGTCGGCGACCGCCTGCGCCGAGGTGCCGGACGGCAGCCACTCCTCGTGGACGCCGTACGCCTCCAGCAGCCGCCGTTGGAGGGCCGTCGGCATCGTGATCACGGGCGTGAGTTGCAGCGGGTCCCCGACCAGGACCGCCCGGCGCGCCCGCCACAGCGCGCCCACGGCGGCCTGCGGTGCGGCCTGTCCGGCCTCGTCGACCAGCACCCAGCCGATCGACTCGCGGTCGAGCCGGGCGAACATGCTGCCGATCGACGAGAAGGTCGAGGAGATCACCGGGACCACCAGGAACAGGGTCTGCCATGCCTGTTGGACCTGCTCGTCGGGGACGGGGCCGCTGGTGCCGGCCATCAGTTCCATCAGTACCTGGAGGTTGCCGCGCACCTTCTTCGCGGACCCGGCGACGAGTGCGCGGTGCAGGTCCAGGGCGCGCAGGAACAGGTCGCTGCGGGCGGTGGCCCAGGCCTCGTCGGTCCAGGGGGAGCCGAGTTCCTGCTCCTGGTCGGGGAGTTCGGCCCAGTCCCGGGGGAGGGACGGCAGTTCCAGGGCGGCCGCGTCGAGCCGCTCCCGGCCCTCGCGCAGCCCGGCAACGGCGGCTTCGAGCTCTCCGGCCGCCCTCTGTGCCTCGCGTCGGGCGTGCACCGACCCGGCTCGGGCCCGGGTCTCCTCGGCCTCGGCGCGGCGCTCGCGGTCCTGGGCGGCCGCCAGGCGGCCCTCCCCGGCCGCGGCCTCGGCGGCGATCCGTGCCCGGGCGTCCACTGCGAGCACCTCGGCCCGCACGGAGCGCCCCACGGTGGCGAGTTGGTCGTCGAGGCCGGCCCGGCCGGTGTCCAGCAGGTGCAGGATCTCGGCCTGGGACCGGCCCCGTTGCTCCTCGGCGGCGCGCCGGTCGGCCGAGGTCTGCAACAGGCGGCGCAGTCCGCCGCGCAGGCCGCCTTCGACATCGGCCGGGGTGTCGTGCCGGGTGGCCAGGGCCTCCACGTACCGGCGCTGTTGTTCCGCGACCTCGCGCTCCGCGGCGAGGTCCGCCCGGGCGGCGGCCAGGTCGAGGCCGGCCTGGCGGAGCCGCTCGTCGGCGGACCGGCGGGCCGTGGTGGCGGTGGCGGTGGCGAGCGTGGCCGCCGCGGTGGCCTGTTCGGCCTCGCGCAGCCGGTCCCCGGCCTCGGCGTCGCGCGCCCGGGCGGCCCGCACCGCGGACCGCAGGTGCTGGATGCGCTGCTCCGCTGCGGATGATTCGACGGTGTCCAACAGTTCGGCGAGAGCGAGGCGTTGGGTGCGCAGGCGCTCCACCTCGGCCTGCGCGGCGCGGAACGCCGCCACGGCCTCCGGCCAGGACGGCACCGGCTCGGCGGGGCCCGCGGGAGCGGCGGCGCCTGCGGGAGCGGCGGCGGCGGCGCCGGTCCGGCTCCGGGTGCGCGGTGGAGTCGGGGGGATCCAGCCGCTGAGGACGGCCTGCATCCCGCGAAGCGGCGGCAGCCCCAGGGGAGTCCGGGCGGCGTTCTCCTCGGGGGGCAGCCGGCCCCACCAGAACCGGTCGACGAACTCCTTGCGGTTGGTCTTGTTGCCGAGCACGGCGGCGATCAGTCCCCACGCCGGGGCGCCCTTGAGCAGGGCCGAGGCGAGGTCGGCGAAGTGGCCCTCGTCCGGGTGCCAGTGCTCGGCGAGGGCGCCGAGGCCGGGCAGTTCGGCGGTGATGTTCTCGACCGCGCCGTTGTTGGAGGAGGTGACCACGATCTCGAAGCCGGTCAGCCGGGGGTCGAGTGCGGCGACGTAGCGCGCATGGACGCCCTGGCGGTCCTTTCCGTACCACGGGCGCCCGGTGAACGCCTGCTCCGGCCGGTCGAACTCGGCCATCAGGGCGGCCCGTTCGACCACGAGGGCGGCGACGAGGTCCCGCAGCATGGTGGTCTTGCCGGTGCCCGGCGGCCCGTTGACGGAGAACAGGCCGCCGGTCGTTCCCTCGCGGGCCCGGAGCAGCCGGTTGACGGCGAACTGCTGGCTGAGCGCCAGCGGGTGGCGGGCCTCGGCCGGCCAGCGTCCGGCCGGGGTCAGCGCGGGACGGACGCCGGCGAGGACGGCGGCGCGGTCCTCGCGGACGTCGGTGCGGTGGGCCGGGTCGAGCTCCTCACCGGCGCTCAGGTAGGTGGTCAGGGCCGGGCCGAAGCCCTTGTCGGCGGCGGCGCGGACCCTGGCCAGGTCGGGCGGGAGCAGGCTGTTGAGGAAGAGCTGGCCGACGGTCGCGGATGCCCGGGCGTCCTTGGGGCGGCGCACCAGGCGGCTCCTGATCCGGATGGTGGCCGGGTCCAGGAGGTGCTGGACGCCGCACAGGTCGGCGATCTGGGCGGTCAGTGCGACCAGGTCCGCGAAGGAGACCGGCCGGGGGCCGTCGTCCTCCCCCGCGCCCGGGGCCGGCAGCTCGTCGTCCACCGCGACCGCGGCCGGAACTCCGCCGCCACCGGACCGGGCCGTGGTGGCGCTGCCGCCGCCCGGCGCCGTTCCGGCACCCGCGCCGCCGGCGCCCGCCGGGGCTCCCGCGTCCGCCTGCGAGGTCCCGCCGGTGCGGTCGCGGGCGGCCCGGCGTGCCTCGACCCAGTCGGCCGTCCGCCGGACCAGCGGCTCCACCGCGCCCTGGGCGGCCGCGCCCGCGACCTCGCCGAACAGGGCGGCGAGCGCGCCGACCGCCGCGCCGCCGAGGATCTCGGCGACGAGCCGCTGCCAACCGCCCCCGGAGCGACCGCCGTTCGGGTCGGCGCCGGGCCGGGTGGCCCGGTCGCCGGCGGGCCGGCCGGAGTCCCGGAGCGTCGCGTCGGGCGGCCCGGGTCGCCGGGACTCCGCCCAGGCGACGTGCGGGATCGGTGTCGCGGTGAGCTCCCGGACGGCCAGCCCGAACGCCTCGTCCAGGTCCTCGAAGCCGTCCAGCCAGCCGTCGGCCGACGGCCCGGGGTCGAAGAGCCGCCCGGCCGCCCAGGCGCAGGCGGACACCACCGGGGTGTCCTCGACCAGGCGGCCGTGCTCGTCCAGGACCAGCGCGTACATCGCGCTCTGCCCGTTCAGCACCAGCTCCCGGGCCGGCACGCCCGGGTCCGGGTCGGTGCCGTTCGGCAGCGCCGCGATCATCGCCTGGCGCAGCCGCTCCAGCTCGAACACCCCGCCGTAGACCTCGTGGCGCCACATCTTGCCGCGCGGGGCGAGCCGGGCCGCCGTCACCGGGTGGCCGGGCGCCCAGGGCAGCAGCGGGCGCGGCTCCCCGGGGACCGGGGTCAGGTCGCACAGCGCCTCGTCGGCACCGCCGGACCGGCCGGTGCGCCGGCGGCGGGGGGCGGGGATCGGCGGCGGGCTGAACAGCTCCACCGCCCGCCAGCACTCCAGCAGCGCCTCCTGGCGCCGGGTCTCCGCCCGTCCGGTCCCCACCGTTTCCCCCGTGCCGACCAGGCGGCCCGGAGCCGCTTCGTGTGCCGATCAGATTCCGGGCGAATCTACCGGATCGGGGCCGGAACTTCCCATCGTTCACCCGTTCGATGGGTTTGGAATCGAGCCTGCCCGGAGGCGGTCCCCCCGGCCGACGCGTTGTCAGTGTGTCCCGTTACGTTCCTCGCATCACTGACCAGCAGCTGGGAGGAGAGCGGCCGTGGCGTGGGTGGAAGCGGGAACGGGCGGCTACCAAGTCGCGCTCGACGAGGAGGGCAAGGTGGTCTGCCGCAACGCGGCCGGCCGCCTGTTGAAGTCCGTCCCGTCGAAGCTGAACGACGATCCGGTGGTCACCGGGCTCAGGCAGCTCACCGAGTGGCTGGCCGGGCACCGGCGGCGCTGCTTGGACGACGCCGAGCGGTGGATGGTGCGCTCGCTGCCGGTGCCCGCCGCCGTGGTCACCGCGGTCTGGGCCGACGAGGCCTGGCAGGAGGTCCTGCGCGACCTGGTGGTCACCGGCGCGGACGGTTCGGTCGCCGGGTTCCTGCGCGGGGCCGACGCCGAACGCGGGCTGGGCCTGGTCGACCTCGACGGGGACACCGTGCGCCTCACCGACGCCGAGATCCGGATACCCCACCCGGTCCTGCTGGACGACCTGGACGAGCTGCGCGAGTTCGCCGTCGAACTCGGCGTCGCCCAGCAGGTCCAGCAGCTGTACCGGGAGGTGTGGCACCGCCCGGCCGGCGCCGACGCGCCCGGCACCGAGGTCACGACCTACGCGGGCGGCCGCTACAAGGAGCTGCGCGAGCTGCTCGGCCGCTGCGCCCGGCTCGGCTACCGGGTGCGCGGCGGCCACGCCGTCCTGCCGGTCGTCGAGGGCGGCGTCGCCCTGGAGGCCCGCGTCTGGGTCGGCGACTACTACGAGTACGACGAGTGCGAGACCGGCGCACTCAGCTGGACGGGCCAGGGCGGCAAGGTCCTGCCGCTCGCCCAGGTCGGGCCGGTCGCCTGGTCCGAGGGGATGCGGATGGCCGCCGCGCTGCACGCCGGCCGCACGATCGAAGGGGAGGAAGCCGCATGACCACCAGCGCCACCGACACCGGCCGCATCGAGAGCGGCGGCACCGGTACGACCGGACAGCGCGAGCGTCTGCTGGACGCCGGGGCGGTGCTCCCGGCCGGCACCCTGCCCGGCGCCGGACGGCCCGACAGCCCCGCCGACGTGCTCACCGCCCGCAGCTACGCCCACCCCGCGCTCGACGGGCGGCGGATCGTCCGGCTGGTGCCCGGCGCGCTCGGCCCCGCCGAGGACCTGGCGGTCGAGTTCCTCGGCCTCAGGCCCGCAGAGGAGCCCGCGGAGGTCGGCCAGGTCCGCCAGGAGGCGCTGGGCTTCCCCGCCTGGGCGCTGGTCCACGACCCGGCCAACGGGCACCACGCGCTCGCCCTGGTCAAGGAGATGGAGCGGCTCGCCCGGCAGGCCAGGTCCAAGCCCGGGCACGCCAAGGACGGCTTCGAGGCGCTCGCCGTGCGCCTCGGCCGCGCCGTGCCGCACTTCCTGCCCACCTACTGCGAGGAGGTCGGCCGGATCTTCCTCGAACAGGGCAACCAGACCTACGCCGGCACCTTCTTCGGCAAGGCCCGCGAGGCCGAGCGCACCCACAGCCTCACCGTGGACGAGGAGCGGCTGCGCGCCGTCTTCCTGGAGTTCGCGCTGGCCGGCGCGCTCACCGTCAAGTCGCTGCGCCAGTACGTCAAGGAGCTGAGCACCCGGCTCGACCCGCTCACCGCCTGGCAGCGGTTCCGCCAGCTCTGCACCGAACGCTCGGCAGCCGGCATGGCCCCCTACGCGGGCGTCGCCGAGGACGCCCGCGCCCTGATCCGGGCCGCCGGGCTGGACCGCACCGAGCACGAGCGGGCGCTCCTCGCCGAGCTGCTCGCCTCACCCGCCGTCAACCGGGCGCCCGGCGCGTTCTGGAAGTCCTGGCACGGCGCCGTCATCGACCTGGGCCGCAGCGACGAGGCGGTCCGCGCCCGCCTGCTGGAGATCCTGCCCGACCCGGCCGGCACCTCCGACCGCAACGCCCAGGACGCCTCCTGGCTCGCCGTCCTCGCCGAGAGCGGCGCCGAGCAGCTGCTCACCGGGCCGCGCACCGCGCCCGCGGAGGGCGCCGGGGCCGCGGAGGGTGCCGGGCCCACCGATCCCGCCGACTGGCTGCGGAGCTGGTGCAACCACGTCGGCCGGGGCTGGAACAACGACAGCCCCGGATCCGAGACCATCGCCCTCGCCGGCCGGATGGCCGGCCGGCTGCGCGCCGACGGCGTCCCGGTCGACCTGCTGGCCGGAGTGCGGCGCAGCACCGTCCAGCTCGGCGTGCTCGACCTGCTGCTCGCCGAAGGCGTCCCGGTCGCCGACCCCGCCGACGGCCTCTCCCTCGACCTCTCCGCCTGGGTCGCCCGGTCCGACCCCGACGGCCGCACGCTCGCCGCGCTCGCCGCCGACCCGCGGTTCCGGCCCGCGCTGCGCGCCGCCGTCCCCGGCGCCTGGGACGCCGCCGTGGCCCGGCAGGTGCCCGCCCTCCCGGTGCTGCGCGAGCTGTTCGTCGAGTGGTCCGACGCGCGCGCCGACGAACTCCTGGCCACCCGCGGCCTGGCGAGCGCAGCCGACCTGCTGCGCGTCCTGCGGACCAGCCGCACGGCCATCCGCAGCGAGAACCCGGCCACCGCCGAGCGGATCGCCGGGCTCGACGTCACCGGCCTGCTCGCCCGCACCCTGCGGGCCGGCATCCTCGACGAACTCGGCTGGCCCGCCCTCGAAGAGGCGCTCCGCAGGCTCGGCGTCGAGTCGGGCACGGCACCCGGCGGCCCGGCCGGCCGGCAGCTCCCCGAGGGCCTGTACACCGAGGACGCCTGGCCGCACCTGATCCTGGCCCGCAAGGACCAGGTCGTGGTGACCGGCCCGCAGGGCATCGTGCTGGAGCACACCCTGCGCATCCCCGACAAGCTGGAGCGGTGGCAGCGGCCCCGGCTCCGCTACGTCGACGGCGAGCTGCTCGTCGCCTGGTACCGGGAAGGCAAGCAGCACGCCTACTGGTCCGGTCGCCCGGCCGAGACCTTCGTCCTCGGCGGCGAGACCGTCGTCCGCTACTACGGCGGCAACGACGAGCCCGGCGTCCCGTCCCTCCCGCTGCCCGGCGGCGGGCGGACCACCGGAGAGCGCCCCCTGCACGCCGGGGACACCCGGATGCCCGCCGAGCACCCGGTGACCGGCGACGGCACCGGCCACTGGACGGTCCGCCACGGCCGGGGCGGCGGCCACCTCACCGAGCTTGACCCGGCCACCGGCACCCTCGGCCGCGCCGCCGAGCCGCCGCGGATCGCCGCCACCGCGGCGGCCGGCCGGCTCGACGTGCAGCGCACCCGGCTGCTGCCGATGCAGCCCGGGCTGGAGGCCACCCCGCTCGGCACCGACGGTGCCGCGCTCGGCAGCTGGGTCCGGGTCGACGGAGGCCGCGTCACCACCGGTACCGCCGACGGCACCACCCTCGTCCTGGCCGGTGACGGCACCCACGCCCGGCGCTTCCCGGTCGGCCGGCTCGCCCTGCCCGGCGGCGCCCGCCCGCTGGTCGTCGAGGAGCGCGGCGGCGGCCTGGCCCTCGCCCTGCCCGACGCCGCCGGCGCCCACACCGACACCGACCCGGCGGCCGGAACCCACGTGGCCGGAACCCCGGCGGGCGGAACCGCCGGAGGCACCGTCACCACGGCCGACACGGACACCACCGCCGACCTGAGCGTCTGCCGTCCGGGCGGGCTGGCCGCCGCCGGCACCGCGTACGTCCCGCCGCTCGTCCACTGGCACGCCCTGCGGCCGCGCGACGAGGAGGGCTCGCGCGTCCTGCGCGCCGTCACCGACCAGCAGGCCGCCCGGCTGATCGACGCCGCCTGGCCGGTGGACGTCGAGCCGGTGCCCGCCGACGAGCAGCGCTGGCTCACCGTCCAGGGCACCCGCCGCCTGCTCGCCAACGGCAAGAAGTCCCGCAGCAGGGTGCCCGTCACCGCGGTCGGCGAGGCGCTGCCCGGCGTCTCCCACCCGCTGCTGCGCGCCGGCGTCGCCGGGCTCGCCCGGGCCGCCGCCGACCTGCTCGACCGGGTCGCCCGGTTCCTCCCGCAGCCCGAGGCCGAGGCGCGCCCCAAGGCCGACGCCGCCCGGCGGAGCGCCGCGTACCAGCCCGAGCACGGCCGTGACCACGAGCTGCGCCAGGCCGTCGGCGTCCTGCTCCCCGACCTCGGCGGCTTCGGCCCGTCCTGGGGGAGCGACGGCGGGTGGCTGGCCCTCAACAACCTGCGCACCGTCACCGCCGTCCTCGCCGCCCCGCCCGCGGTGCCCGAGGGCGGGGAGGGCTGGTCCACCCCGCTCCAGGTCCGGCTGCTCGGAGACGACAACCACCACGGCTGGCTCCACCTGCTCGGCCGGCTCGGCACCCTCGCCTACGCCGCCGCGGCCCCGCTCACCGGGAGCGCCGAGCGGTCTTCCCTCGTGGTGCTGCTCGACGAGTTGACGAAGGGCCTGCTCGCCGACCGCGGTGCCACCCTGCGCGAGATCACCCTCAGCGAGCCGCTCGACGAGGCGGGCCGGGAGCACCGGCACAAGAAGCGCGCCGGGCAGGTGCTGCGGCACGGCGACCGCACCGTCGTCGTCCTGGGCTGCCGCCACCACCACGGCGACCGGGTGCACTGGCTCGCCGTCGACCACGACCCGAGTGGCGCGTTCGGCCCCGTCGCCCACTTCACCACCGTCGAGGAGCGCAACACCGAGGAGCGGATCAGCGCCGCGTGGCTGGCCGGGTTCCGGCGGGTCCTGGCCCTGCGCGGCGCCACCACCCGGGAGCCGGAGCACGCCGCCGACTTCGCGGCACGGACCGGCATCGGCACCACCCGCGCCACCCTGCTGCTCAGCCCCACCGGCACCCTCTTCCACTGGTACGGCAACGTGCTGCCGGCCGACCGGCTCAAGGAGTACGGCCTCAGGAACACCGAGGCCAAGGCCGCCCGCGACTGGCTCCGCGACCGGGACCGGACCTCCCTCGCCGACGTCTGGGCCGCGCTGCTGCCCGCCGACCCGGAGAGCCTCTGGACCGAGGGCCCCGACACCGCCGCCGGCGCGGCCCGCTGGACGGAGCTGTTCGGCACGCTCGTCACGCTGCCCGAGGACGCCCAGGCCACCGTCAGCGGCGCCGACATCGGCCACATCGAGGCGGTGCTCAACCCCGCCCGGACGCCCTGGCTCAGCCGCACCACCGGCTACCGGGTGCGCGCCGACGAGGACGGCGGCGCGGTCCGCCTGCGCGCCGACGACCCCGCCGCCGTGCCCGGCGGCAACACGCTCGCCGGGACGGTCGACGCCCTCCGCTGGCTGGCCTACCACCTGCCCGCCGACAGCCCGCTGCGCCCGCTGCTGCCGCAGGCCGTCGCCGCACTGCGGGCCCGCCTGGCCGACCCCGGCCTGCTGCTGGACCACGACCTCCATCTGACCTTCAAGGACCAGAAGCTGGCCGCCGTCCTGCGCTCCCGGTACGGCCTGCCGGCCGAGGGCGGCGCCGACGCCGACGGCCTGGTCCGCTGCGGTGAGGCACTCGTCCTCGCCCCCGGCGGCGGCGAGGACGAGCACGTCTGGCTGCGCCCGGCCGGGCTCACCGGCGCCGACGACCCCCTGCTGGAGCTGCTCGGCGGGCTCTCCGCCAGCTACTGGTTCGCCGGCGAGCGGCGCGCGCTGGAAGCGGTCCTGAGCGGCGAGCTGGAGCGGCTGGTGTCGCTGCCGGAGGCCGGGCCCGAGGGCGGTGCGCCGACCGGCTGGGCGCAGGACCCGCAGCTCAGCGTGCCCGACCTGGTCGCCGAGGCCGCCAAGGCGCACGGCCTCGGCGAGGACGCCGCCGCGCTCTACCTCCAGCTGCTCGCGCTGCCCGACCCGACCGACCGCAACGTCGCCCGCTGGACCGGCTGGAAGCCCGCCCGGCTGAAGCGGGCCCGTGCCGAACTCGCGGCCACCGGCCTGGTGCTGGAGGCCAAGCGGGCCCGGGCCGGCCGCAGTCTCTTCCTGCCCGGCGGCTGGCAGGAGGCCAAGGCCCCCGGCCTGCCCGCCGAGACCTGGAAGGCCGGTCTGTACGAACTGCCCACCCACCACACCGTCCTGCCGCACCTGTCCGTCCCGGAGCTGTTCGCCCGGGCCTGGCAGCGGATCGGCGACGGGGACACCCCCGGCTACGAAGAGCTCCGGACCAGCAAGCGCAGGAAGGCCCGCCGATGAGCACCACCGAGACCGTGAACACCCACCCCCCGGCCGCCGGGCCCCCTCCCGCCCGGACGGCGAAGGCCGGGACGCCGACCCCGACGCGGCAGAGCGTCCCGGCGGAGGAGAAGTACGCCGCCGAGCTGGAGTTCCTGGCCGCGCACGACTCCGGCCCCCGCCCGCCGGGCTGGCGGCTCACCCCGCGCGCCGTCGTCACCTTCGTGATGGGCAGCGACGGCGAGAAGCTCAAGGCCGGGCGGAAGAGCCTCGCCGTCGAGCAGAAGTTCGTCGGTGAGCGGGCGCTGGTCGAGCGCTGCGTCGTCACCCTCGCCGGCGAGCGCGGCCTGCTGCTCGTCGGCGAGCCCGGCACCGCCAAGTCGATGCTCTCCGAGCTGCTCGCCGCAGCCGTCTGCGGCACCAGCGCGCTCACCGTCCAGGGCACCGCCGGCACCACCGAGGACCAGCTCAAGTACGGGTGGAACTACGCCCTGCTCCTCGCCAAGGGCCCCAGCAGGGAGGCGCTGGTGCCCTCGCCGGTGCTCACCGCGATGACCACCGGCGCCGTCGCCCGGGTCGAGGAGGTCACCCGCTGCCTGCCGGAGGTCCAGGACGCCCTGGTGTCGCTGCTCTCCGAACGGCGCATCGCCGTCCCGGAGCTGGCCGGCACCCCGGACGGCCAGCTGCACGCCGCGGCCGGCTTCACCCTGATCGCCACCGCCAACCTGCGGGACAAGGGCGTCAGCGAGATGTCGGCGGCCCTCAAACGGCGGTTCAACTTCGAGACGGTCGGCCCGATCGGCAGCCTCGCCGCCGAGGTCGAGCTGGTCCGCCGCCAGTCCACCGCCGCCGTCGCCCGCGCCGGAGCGCCGTACGCGGTGGACGACGCGGTGCTGGAGGCACTCGTCACCGCCTTCCGCGACCTGCGCACCGGCCGCTCCACCGAGGGGTGGGACGTCGAGCGCCCGTCCACCGTGATGAGCACCGCCGAGGCCGTCTCGGTGGCCACCGCCCTCGGCGTTTCCGCGGCCTACCTGCCCGACGGCGGCGACCTGCTCGGGCGGCTGCCCGGCCAGCTGATCGGCGTCGTCCGCAAGGACGACCCGTCGGACGCCGCCCGCCTGCTGGGCTACTGGGACGGCCCGGTCCGCCGCCGTGCGGAGCAGGGCGCCGGCACCTGGCGCACCCTGTGGGACCTCCGCCCGGCACTGGAGGCGTGAGGCGATGACGACGAGCAGCGTGGTCCACGCCCACGGCGCGGACGCCGACGACCCCCGCCGGGTGCCGGCCGACCCGCGGGGGGTGGTGGAGTCGGAGGCGGCCCGGTTGGCCGCCTCGGGCACCGCCACGCCCGGGCCGTACCTGATCGGGGTCCGGCACCACGCCCCCTCGCTCAGCGCGGTCGTGCCCGCGCTGCTCGACGCCGCCCGCCCCGAGGTGGTGCTGGTGGAACTGCCCGCCGAGTTCCAGCCGTGGCTCGGCTGGCTGGCGGACGAGTCCACCGAGGCACCGGTCGCCCTCGCCGCCGCCCCCGGCGGGGCCGGGTGCGGCGCGGCGGAGCCCGCGGGTGACGGTGCGTCCGGGCTCGCCTTCTACCCGTTCGCCGACTTCTCCCCGGAGCTGGCCGCGCTGCGGTGGGCCCGGCGCAACGGCGTGGAGGCGCTCGCCTGCGACCTGCCGCTCGCCCACCGGGGCCAGGGCCGTTCCGCCCACGCCGACGGCCCGGCCGACGCGCCGGGGGAGGGCGGCCACCCCGGGGTCGCCGACGCGCTGCGTCACCGGCTCACCGGCCGCGACGACGACGAGGACCTCTGGGACCGCCTGGTCGAGACCGCGGCCCCCGGCTCCACCCCGGAGGCCGTCCGGCGCGCCGCACTGCTGGTCGGCTGGGCCATGCGCCACGACGCCGCCGCCCGCACCGGCATCGACCGGTACGACCTGCGGCGCGAGGAGTGGATGCGGGCGCGCATCCGGGCCGCGGCGGCAGGCGGGCGGCGGGTCGCCGCCGTGGTCGGCGCCTTCCACGCACCCGCGCTGCTCGATCCGCCGACCGACCCACAGCCAGATCCGCGGGACGGTGTGAAAGCCGACCCGCAGGCCAACTCACAGTCCGACCCGCAGGACGGTGCGGCGGCCGAGGCGCGGCCGGTGCCCGACGGCGGCCACGTCGTCTCGCTGATCCCCTACACCTACCCCCTGCTCGACGCCCGCTCCGGCTACCCGGCCGGCATCCGCGATCCCGAGTGGCAGCACACCGTCCTCGCCGCCGGCGGTGACCCGGAGCACCTCGCCGAGGCGCTCGTCCGCACCGCCGTCCGGATCTGCGAGGCCCTGCGCACCCAGGACCACCCCTCCGGCCCCGCCGACGCCCGCGAGATCGTCCGCCTCGCCGGCGACCTCGCCCGCCTGCGCGGCCTCGCCGCCCCCGGCCGCGGCGAACTGGTCGAGGCCGTGCAGACCGTCCTCGCCCAGGGCGAACCGCTCGGCCGGGGCCGCGCCGTCGCCCGCGCCCTGGAGAGCGTCCTGGTCGGCACCCGCACCGGTCGCGCCGCCCCCGGCGCTCCGCGCAGCGGCCTGGCGCCCGCCGTCGAGGCCCTCCTCGCCCGGCTCGGCCTCCCCGGCCCCGCCGACACCGCCGAGGCCGGACCGCGCGAACTCCGCCTCGACCCGCTGCGCTCGGCCCTCGACCGCCGTCGCGAGCTGCTCCTCCACCGCCTCACCGCCTGCGCCGTCCCGTACGCCGAGCCGGTCGCCACCACCGGCGCCGGAGGCACCGAGACCATGGGCACCCGCTGGCGCGTGCAGTGGACCCCGGCCACCGCGGCGATGCTCACCGTCGCCGGCACCCGCGGGGTGACCCCGGCCCAGGCGGCCGAAGGCGCCCTGCGGGAACGCCTGCGCCGCGAACAGCAGGGCGACGGTCCGACCGCCCGCGAGGTCCTCACCGGCCTCGCCGAAGCCGCCGCCTGCGGCCTCCCCGCCCTCGCCGGCACCCGCCTCGGCCAGCTCACCACCGTCCTCCCCGAGACCGCCGCCCTCCCCGAACTCCTCGACGCCCTCGCCCTCCTCGACCGCCTCACCGCGGGCCACGTCCCCGGTCTCGCCCCGGATCCGTCCGGCCCGGCCGACGCGGCCGATGCCGCGGCGGCCGAGGCGGTCGGCGCACCCGGGCCGGCGCCCGTTCCTCCGGTGGGCGTTCGCCGGGCCGGGGCCTCCGCCTCCCCGTCGCCGGCCGGTCCGGTCGAGGGGGCCGCGCCCTCAGCCGACCTGAACCCGGTGTCCGCCGAAGCACTGGCGGCCGCAGGGGAGCTGCTGACCACCGCCGCGGTGCGTCAGCTGGAGGGCCTGGGCGGGTCGGACGATCCGGCGGACGCCCGTGCTCTGGTGGAGCTCGCGCGCCGGGCCGACCGCTCGGGCGGGGTCCGGCTCGGCCGGACGCTGGCCGAACTCGCCGACGGGGGGAGCCCGTTGATCCGTGGTGCGGCGGGGGCGGTACGGGTGCTGCTCGGCCAGGACGCTCCGACGGCGTTCGGGGGCCGGGCCGCCTCGTGGGTCGACGGTGCCACCGGCCCCGAAAGCCGGTTCGCTCTCGGGCGCGCGCTGGTCGGGCTGCTGACGGCGGCCGAGGGGCTCTTCGACACCGCGCCCGAGGTGCTCGAACCGGTGCTGGAGCGGGTCACCACGTTGCCGGACACCGGCTTCCTGGACCGGCTGCCCGCGTTGCGCGGTGGCTTCGACACCCTCAGCCCGGCCGCCCGTGACCGGCTGCTGGTCCTGGTCGAGGAGCGGCTCGGCACCCGCCTGCACGCCCTGCCCGACGCCGTTGCGCCCGCGCTGCTCGCCGGCTGGGCCCGCGCCGACCTCGCGGCCCGCGCCGCCCTGGGCCGGCGCGGCCTCCTCCCGGAGGCGTTCGCCGCGACGCCGGACCGCCCGGCTCCGGCCGCCACCCCTGCCGACACCGCCACCCCCGACACCCCCGATACCCACGACACCGACACCCCCACCACCCCCACCGCCTCTGCCCGGACCGACGCACCCGCCCAGCTGCTCGCCCCCGCCGAGCGGTGGCGGTTGCTGCTCGGGCGGCCGGGGAACGGCGGCCTCGCCGGACGGTCCGCCCGGCTCGCCACCGCGCTCGACGAGTTGTACGGCACCGGCCGCGGGGAGGGTTCCGGGCCGGGGCTGGAGGGCCGGGGCGGTGCGGGCGGCAACCGGGGCGGCCGGGAGGCGCCGTATCCGGGCGTACGGGAGTGGGGCGAGGAGTTGGCCGCGCTGTTCGGGCCGGGAATCCGGGAGGAGGTGCTGGCCGCGGCCGCGGCGCAGGGCCGGACGGACGCGCTGGAGGCGATCGACCCGGATGCCGTCCGCCCCTCCGTCGAGTTGCTCCGTACCGTGCTCGAACACGCCGGCGGGCTGCCCGAGGCGCGGATCGCCGGACTGCGCCCGCTGGTGCGACGGCTGGTGGACGAGCTCACCCGAGAGCTGGCGACGAGGCTGCGCCCGGCGCTGACCGGGATCAGCGTCCCGAGGCCCAGCCGCCGGCCGGGCGGCGGGCTGGACCTGGACCGGACGATCCGGGCCAACCTCGCCACCGCCCGCCCCGCACGACCGGGGGACGAGCACGGCGGGACGGTGATCGTCCCCGAGCGGCCCGTCTTCCGGACCAGGGCCCGCAAGGCGGCGGACTGGCGGCTGATCCTGGTCGTGGACGTCTCCGGGTCGATGGAGTCGTCCACCGTGTGGGCCGCGCTGACCGCCTCGATCCTGGCCGGGGTGCCCGCGCTCAGCACCCACTTCGTCGCGTTCTCCACCGAGGTCGTCGACCTGACCGAGCGGGTGGACGATCCGCTGAGCCTGCTCCTGGAGGTCCGCATCGGCGGCGGCACGAACATCGCGAGCGGGCTGAAGTACGCGCGTGAGCTGGTGACGGTGCCGTCCCGGACGCTGGTCGCGGTGATCAGCGACTTCGAGGAGGGCGGCCCGGTCGGCGGGCTGCTCGCACAGACCCGGGCGCTGGTCGACTCGGGCTGCCGGCTGCTCGGCTGCGCCGCGCTCGACGACACGGGGACGGCGCGGTACTCGAAGGCGGTCGCGAGCCAACTGGTCGCGGCCGGGATGCCGGTGGCGGCGCTCAGCCCGCTCGAACTGGCCCGCTGGGTGGGGGAGAAGATCCGATGACGGCATCGATGGAAGCGGACACGACGTGGCCGGCGGTGCGGCCGGAGGTGGTCGCCGAGGTGGTCGGCGGGCTGTCGGCGCGCCTGCAGAAGCGGTTGGACGGTGCGGCCGCCAAGCTGGCCGCGCGGCCGGTGGAGCGCTCCGGCGACGACTGGCGGGTCGCGGTGGACGAGGAGGCGGAGCTGGTCCTGCACGCGCCGGGCGGAGTGGTCGTCGACCAGGCCGGCGTCCGCTGCGGCTGCCTGCTCGCGCCCGCCTGCGTGCACCGCGCGGCAGCGGTCACCGTCTGCCGGCTCGCGGAGGACGAACAGGAGCCCGTGCCCCCGGCGGACGCCACGGCAGGGGCCGCACCGGAGGGCGTCACGACAGCGGCCGCACCGGCGGAGGCGGGCGGCGAACAGCCTCCGGCCGCCGCCCCCGGGCCGGACGCACCGCTCACCCCGGCCGAGTCGGCCGCCCTCCGGCACCTGCACCGGGCCGCCGCCGCCGTCCTCGCCGCCGGCGTCGGCGGGGCGGGGGCGGTGGTCCAGGCGGAGCTGCTCCGCGCGGGGCACCGGGCCCGGCTCGCGGGGCTCCACCGGCCGTCGGCGGCGGCGGTGGCCGTGGTGACCAGGATCCGCGCGGCACGCTCGGGCGAGCCGGACCACCGGCTCGCCGACCTGGTCGCGGCCGTGCGCGAGCTGCTCGAACTGACCACGGCCCTGGTGAACGGCCACGGCGGCACCGCCGACCTGCGCGGCACCGCCCGGCAGACGTACGCGGAGGCGGGCGGCCTGCGGTTGTACGGGCTGTTCTCCGAGCCGGTGCTGACGGCCACCCACGCGGGAGTGCTCACCTGGGCGGTGGACGCCACCGGGCGGCTGAGCACGATCGCGGAGGTCATGCCGCACGCCGATGCCACGGCCGCGGCCCCGCAGGCCGTCGGCGCCGGCGGCCGGGCGGTCCGGCTGGGCGACGCGCTGCTCAGCCATCGTGAGTTCAGCCGTGCCGGGCTGGTCGTCCAGGGGGCGACCAGGTCCGCCAACGGGCGGCTCGGCGCGGGGGCCTCCGTGAAGGCCGTCCGCGCGGCGGGTGCCGCGTGGACGGCGGAGCCGGCGGCCGGCCTCTGGGCGGAGCCGGCAGCCACGCAGGTGGAGCGTGCCCTGTCGGCGGCGACGGTGCCGTACGAGAGCCGGCCGGCCGGGAGCGACCTGCTCTTCCTGGACGTCACGCTGCTCGGCGCCGCACCGCACGGCGCGGCCGGTCCGGTGCGGCTGCTCGCCGACTGCGACGGCCTGGTGGTCGCGCTGCGCGCGGCGCACGACCACCCCGGCCTGGCGTTCCGGGGCAATCTGGCGCTGCTCGTGACCGCGCCGGGCCTGCGGCTGCGGGTGATCGGCCGACTGGAACGGGCCGCCCGCCCCGAACTGCGCCTGCTCGCGGTGGCCCCGGCCCCGGTGGCTCCGGCCCCGCTCGCCCCGGCCCCGGACGGGCCGGGACAGGCGGGGCTGCACGAACAGGTGGGCCTCCCGTCGCTGGCCCTTCCCGCCGACCGGGCGGGTCGGGTCAACCTGGGCCTGGAGCGGCTGCAGACCGCCGACATCTCCCTCCCCGAACGCCTCGCCGGGCCGTTCCCGCAGCCCCTCCCGGGGCCCGTCCCCGAGCGCCTTCACGACCCGACCGACCCCGTCGACCCGGTCGGCCCCATGGCCCCGGCCGGCCCGGCCGTCTCGGTCCGGGCTTCGGACGGCTCCGACGCACCCGACGTCCCCGTCCACCTGCTCACCCGCCGGGTCGAGCAGGCCGTGACCGGCGGGCGGCCGGCGCTCGCCCTCGGCACGGGGAAGGCCGGGACGCTGGACGCGGACGGGGCACGGCTGCGGGCGGCGGGACTCGCGACGGGGGCGCTGCTGCTGGGCGGGCTGTGCGCTGCGGCGGGGGACCAGCCGCGGGACGTGTTCGGCCGGGTGGTGGCGGACGATCACGAGGCGTTCACCACTGCGTGGCTGGCGGCGGCCTGCTACGGCGAGGAGCTGGCCTCGGCGCTCTGCGCGGGCGGCTGGGCGCGGCAGGGGGAGGAGGTCACATCCGCCCCATAAGGAAAAGTACTTGTACAGGCAGGTAAACCGCGCCGAATGGCATACTTGGTGGACGGGAGACGTTCGACCGGTCGTCATACCATCGGCCCGGATCGGACACGGTACCGGCGCCGACACCAGTGACGGGACCGGGAAGAGAAGGGCGAGCCATGGGTATCCACGACGATGCCGCCGAGATCCGCGCCCGCGGGTGGCGTACGCTCGCCGCGCTGCACGGACTCATCGACACGGCGCTGGAGAAGGCGTTGCAGGCCGAGCACCAGCTCTCGGTGGTCGAGTTCACGGTGCTGGACGCCCTCTCCCGGCAGGACGGCTGGCACATGCGGATGCAGCAACTGGCCCGTGCGGCAGCGCTGAGCAGCAGCGCGACCACCCGCCTGGTGACCAGGCTGGAGGACCGCGGCCTGCTCAGCCGCTTCCTCTGCGCGGACGACCGGCGCGGCATCTACACCGAGCTGACCCCGGAGGGACGCCAACTGCTCCAGGCCGCACGCCCGGTGCACGACGCCACCCTGGAGGCGACGCTGGCGAAGGCCACCGGGATTCCGGAGCTGGCCCCGCTCGTGAACGCCCTGGACGAGCTGGAGCTCACCCCCACCGCCCCGACCAGCGCCTGACCCCGGTCCCACTGCCTGACCCCGGCCTCACCGCCCGATCCCGGCCGCATGACCCCGGCGCCGAACCGTTCGGACCGCCGGGGTCGGCCGGTGCCGGATGCCGCCTGGCGCCCGAGGCCGCCCGGCGCCCGAGGTCGCCGCCTTCCGCCCGCCGTTGGCTCGCGCCGGGAACGGGAAGGAGTGCCGCCCGGGTGAACCGCCCCCGCCGCACACCCGGGCGGACGCCCGGCGGCCCGGGCCGGTGGTAGGCATGGGCCGCATGGACTGGTTCGCCGCCCCCGAGTACTGGCTGAGCAGGCTGCTCGTGCAACGGCTGCTGGCCGCCGTCTACCTCACCGGATTCCTCGCCGCCGCCGCCCAGTTCAGAGCGCTGATCGGTGCCGACGGGATGCTTCCCGTGCCCCGCTACACCGCCCGGGTGTCGTTCCGCCAGGCCCCCGGCCTCTTCCACCTCCACTACAGCGACCGTTTCTTCGCCGCCGTCGCGTGGACCGGCGCCGCGGTCTCCGCCGGCCTGGTCGCCGGGCTGGGCGACGCCGTACCGCTCTGGGCCTCGGTACTCCTCTGGGCACTGCTCTGGGTGCTCTACCTCTCGATCGTCAACGTCGGCCAGACCTGGTACTCCTTCGGCTGGGAGTCCCTGCTGCTGGAGGCGGGCTTCCTGGCCGCCTTCCTCGGAAACGACGCCGCCGCCCCGCCCGTCCTGGTGTTGTGGCTGATGCGCTGGCTCGTCTTCCGGGTCGAGTTCGGCGCCGGACTGATCAAACTGCGCGGCGACAGCTGCTGGCGCGACCTGACCTGCCTGCGCTACCACCACGAGACCCAGCCCATGCCCGGTCCGCTCAGCTGGTTCTTCCACCACCTGCCCGCGCCGCTGCACCGGGTCGAGGCGGCGGCCAACCACTTCACCCAACTCATCGTCCCGGTGGGCCTCTTCCTCCCGCAGCCGGTCGCCACCTATGCCGCCTGCGTGATCGTGGCCACCCAGCTCTGGCTGGTCGCCTCCGGCAACTTCGCCTGGCTCAACTGGCTCACCATCACGCTCGCCCTCGCCGCCGTCGACCCCGCCCGGCTCGGCCTGCCCGTTCACCCGCGTACGTACGGCGGCACCCCCGGCTGGTTCGAGGCCGTGGTGATCGCGATGGCCGTCGTCGTCGCCGTCCTCAGCTACTGGCCGGTACGGAACCTGGTCTCGCGCCGGCAGGTGATGAACCGCTCCTTCAACCGCCTCCACCTCGTCAACACCTACGGCGCCTTCGGCAGCGTCAACCGCATCCGCCAGGAGGTCGTCGTCGAGGGCACCGACGAGCCGACCGTCACCCGGCACACCGTCTGGCGCGAGTACGACTTCAAGGGCAAGCCCGGCGACGTGAGCCGCCTCCCGCGCCAGTACGCCCCCTACCACCTGCGCCTGGACTGGCTGATGTGGTTCGCCGGCATCTCGCCCGCCTACGCCCGGCCCTGGTTCCTGCCGTTCGTCGCGCGGCTGCTCACCAACGACCCGGCCACCCTGCGGCTGCTGCGCCACAACCCCTTCCCCGACGCCCCGCCGACCCACGTCCGGGCGACCCTCCACCATTACCGGTTCACCGATTGGCGCGAACTGCGCGAAACCGGAGCCTGGTGGCACCGGACGCCGCTGCACGAGTACCTCGCGCCGGTCACCCTCGACACCCTCGCCCGATCCGGCTACCGGCCGCCGCTCGGTCGGCGTACCCGGAGCGTGCCGGTGGAGGGCCTGCGCCGTCGGCCCGGTCACCCGCCCGGCCCAGCCCCGCACCACCCGCCCGGACCTCCCGGGTAGCGGCCAGGCGGGCGGTGTGGCACGCGACACCGGTCCGTCGAGCGGTGGGTGCGTGCAAGGCTCGAACGGGCACCCGTATTCTTGGCCTCCACAACCGGTAGGCCGACCGCGCACCCCCAGCCCCACCCGCCGGGGCCTCCGTGCGCACCCGGTCCGCCGTCCCCCTCGCCGCCCGCCCCGCCGCAGTCGCCCAGAACCGGACCTCACATGACAGTGCTTCACTCGCGCAACGCCGACGCGGCCGACGCCGCCGATGCCAAGGCCGTCGACGCCGCCACCGTGGCCGACGCCGACGCCAACGACGCCAAGGACGCCACGGACCTGGAGCAGACCCGCAGCCAGGCGGCGGACACCGACCTCCGCGAGGAGCTCGGCCGCTACGCCGAACTCGGCGCCTTCACCCTCACCGCCGAGACCCACGCCTGGTACGCGGCTGTCGACACCGTCGCCACTCCCGAGGACGCCCGCGCCGCCTCCACCGTCCTCGCCGAGCTGCGCGGTCGCGACCTCCAGCAGACCTGGGAGGCCGTCGCCGCACTCGCCGCCGACGCCAAGCTCGGCGAGCCCGGTACCGTCGCCGTCGCCGCCCTGTTCGCCGAGACGCTCCAGCGCGTCCACCAGACCTCGTCCACCCTGACCGGTGCCGCCTACGAGGCCGACCTCGACGCGCTCGTCGCCGCCACCGCGGACCGCGCCTGGCGCCGTGAGCGCGGCATCAAGCTCTCCTTCTTCAAGGGTCGTGCACTGCGCAAGCAGGCCGCTGCGCTGGCCGCCGACGGCCGCAAGGCGCGCCCCGAGGAACTCCACGAGGCACTCGCCTCCGCAAAGATCGAGCGTCGCGCCTGGGCCCTCCTCGCCCCGTCCGGCGCCCTGCCCGTCCCGCCGGCCGACGGCGCCCTGGCCGAGCGCACCGCCGCCGCCTTCGAGGCCATCGGCACCGGCCTGCGCGACCTCGCCCGCCTGCTGCCCGAGCGTGACCTCGACGCGCTGCCGTTCGGCGAGCTCATCGACCTGGTCGAGCGCCTGGCCGCCGACGAGGGCACCCTCTACCGCATTCCCACCATCCGCTCCCTGCGCACCTCCCTGGAGGAGGCCGGCCTCGGCGACCTGCTCGCCGAGCTCGCCGCCGCCCGCGCCGACCGCCGCGCCGCCGAGGCCGCCTTCAACGCCCGTCAGGCCCTGGCGGGCGGGCAGCGGGACGGCCTGACGGAGCGGGAGGACGCCGCCGAGGCGCTGGCCGAGGTGGAGGTCGAGGTCGAGGTCGCCGGGCCGGAGGCCGTCGAGGTGGCCGAGGCCGACGTCGAGGTCGTCGAGGTGGCCGAGGACGAGCAGCCCACGGCCGAGGAATCCGTCGAAATCCAGCCCGTCGTCACCCTGCCGGCGCCGTCCCCCGCGGCGGACGACCTGGTCGACATCATCCCGGTGAAGGCCGCGGTGGAGGTCGAGCACGCGGAGGAGACCGAGGTCGAGGCCGAACCCCTGGCCGAGGCCGAGTCGGTCGTAGCCGAGGTCGAGGCCGAGGCCGCCGTGGAGGTCGAGCCGGAGGTCGCGGAGCCGGTTGCTGTCGAGGTGCTGGCCGAGGAGACCGAAGCTGAGGCTGCTGCCGAGGTGTCGGAGCCGGTCGCCGAGGTCGAGCCCGCTGTCGAGGTTGAGGCCGAGCCCGTTGCCGAGGTCGAGCTCGTTGCCGAGGTCGAGTCGGCTGTGACCGAGGTGTCGGAGCCGGAGGTTGTGGAGCCGGTCGCCGAGGTCGAGCCCGTCGTTGAGGCCGAGCCCGTTGCCGAGGTCGAGGTCGTCGTTGAGGCCGAGGTCGAGGCCGAGGCTGCCATGGAGGTCGAGCCGGAGGTTGCGGAGCCGGTTGCCGAGGTGGAGGTCACTGAGCCGGAAGCGGTTGTTGAGGCCGAGCCCGTTGCCGAGGTCGAGCTCGTTGCCGAGGTCGAGGCCGAGGCTGCCATGGAGGTCGAGCCGGAGGTTGTGGAGCCGGTTGCCGAGGTCGAGCCCGTCGCCGAGGTCGAGGCAGTGGCCGAGGCCACTGAGCCGGACACGGCAGTTGAGGCCGAGGCCGAGGCCGAGCTCGTCGTGGAGGCAGAGCCCGTCGCCGAAGCGGAGCCGGTTGCCGCTGAGGTGGTGGTCGAGGAGACCGAAGCTGAGGCCGCTGCCGAGGAGCCCGAGCCCGAGGCCGTGGTCGAGCCCGAGGTTGAGGCCGCTGCCGAGGAGCCCGAGCCCGAGGTTGAGGCCGTGGCTGAGGTCGAGCCGGTTGTGACTGAGGTGCCGGAGCCGGAGGTCGTGGAGCCGGTCGCCGAGGTCGAGCCGGTTGCCGAGGCCGAGGTGGAGCCCGTGGCCGAGGTCGAGCCGGTCGTGGCCGAGCTGCCCGAGCTGCCCGAGCCGGAGGCTGTGGAGCCGGTCGTCGAGCCGGAGGTCCCCGCCCGGGCCGAGAAGCCCGACTTCACGCCGGGCCGTCCTGTCACGGCCTACTCCGCCGACGAACTGCTCGCCGTGGTGCGGTGGGTGGACGGCGACGGTGTGGTTCGCAGCGAGGAGGAGCTGCTGCGGGCCGCGATGAAGGAGCTGGGCTTCGCCCGGCTCGGCCCGCGCATCAAGGAGGCGCTGGGCGCCGCCGTCACGGCCGCGCGCGCCTGACGCCGACCCAGCTCTGTCTGCCTCTGACTCCTGACTGCCTCCGACCGGCTCTGACCGGAGCGGCGGCAGGATCGCCGGTATCGCCCGCCGGATCGGTCAGGCGCCACAGCCGCAGGGCTGAAGGGTGACGGAAGGCGGCACCACCGAATTCGTACGGTGGTGCCGCCTTCCTGCGTGTCCGGGAATCCGTGCAGGCTGAGCGGGGCGACGCGGGGCGGCGCGGCACCTCCGTGCTCCTCGGAGTCAGAAGTCCGGGCGGACTCGGAGCGCCGCCAGGGCGGAGGGTGCTCGGTCGGGTCGCAACGACCAGCCGGGCAGTCCGCCCCAGGCAATGGAGAGGCGAAGGTACTCGACCAGGGTGATGCCCGGACGGCCTTCGACTCCCCGGATGACCGGGTCGGCCGTCGCCTCCGCGAGGAGGATGTCGTGGGTCGAGCCGCTGATGTTGGCCTTGTGCAGCTCGTCCGGGGCGAACTCGAACAGGAATCCGGCTTCCTCCGACCCGGGACGGTCCCGCAGCGGCTCACGGTGCCCGTCCCAGCAGTAGCGCAGGTGCTCGACGTCCGGCGGATCCGGGTACAGACCCGCGACGTCGTACTGGTCCCCCTCCGCCCAGGTCAGGTCCACCGCGGGGCAGTCCCCGGCGAGCACCACCCTGCCGATGTGGCGAAGACAGGCGTCGAGGGCGAAGGGCAGGGCGCCGACCTCCCCGGCCAGTGCGTCCAGTTCGACGTGGTCGGCCGGCGTCGGCGGCTTGAGCGCGTCCAGTCCCGCGATCGGGACCAGGCCGAGTTCCGTCACTGCATCGCCGAGGCGGCCGACATCACGGTGGACCCTGCGCATCGTCTCCGCTGCGACGGTCGCGCAGTCCTCGGACAGGGCATCGGGAACCGGCCCGAGGCGGCGCATGTCCGCCCACACGGCCTCGTGGTCACCAGCGGCATATCGCTGTGCGAAGGAGGTCATCCGGGGAGGCTGCCGGACGCGTGACCTGCGCTGCAAGCAGTCCCGTCGGCTCGCCGGTGCCGGGCCTCCGCCCGGCGCCGGCGTCAAGCGCCGTCGGACCCGGGGCGGCGGCGGGGTTGCCCCGGGGGCGCCCCGGGGCCCTTCGGCGGACCGGGGGAGCGTTCCCGCTCAGCCCGCCTTGTTCCAGGGCGCGCTGGACATCAGCGCCTTGACGCTGGCGACGTAGCCGGGGTTGGGGATGGCCAGGCTGCCGGTGGTGGTGCCGGTGGCCGGGTCGGTGACCGTGTTGTAGTGCACGTTGCCCGCGCCCGCGTTGTAGGCGGAGACGACCAGGTCGAGCAGCGGCGTCTTGCCGGTGGCCGGGTCGGGGGAGAGGTCGTACTTCCCGCCGAAGGAGGAGTCGCCGTAGTAGGCGACCAGCCAGTTGAGCAGCTGGGTGCCGAGCTGGACGTTGCCGGGAAGCGTCTTCGGGTCGGAGGTCGTCCCGAACTTGCTGTTCATCCAGCTCACCGTGGCGGGCATGATCTGCATGGTGCCGATGCCGCCGTCACAGGCGAGGATGCCGGACTGCCAGCCGCTCTCCTGCCAGGCGATCGCCTTGACCAGGTTGACCGGCAGGGGCGGGAGCTTGTCGGTGCCGCCGCTGCTGAGGTTGAGCGTGCGGGTCTGGCCGGCGGCGGCGGTCAGCGCGGTGGCGACGGCCTCCTTGGGCTCGTCGGGCTGCGGCTTGCTCGGCGTGCAGCCGCTCTGGAGCGGCGGGACGTGCGGGGTGGCGGGCGCGGGCGGCGGCGGGGGCGCGACCGGCCCGGGCTTGGGGGTCGGCGCGGGCGCCGCGACCGCCACCGGAGCGGGGGCCGGTGCGGCCTTCGGGGCGGGGTCGGCGGGCTTGGCGGTGGTGGGTTTGGCGCTGCTCGCCGAGGCGGTCGGGCTCGGCTTGGCGGTCTTGCCGGTAGTCGCACTCGGCGAGGCGCTCGCGCTCGGGGAGGCGGTGGCACTCGTCGTCGCGCTGGGCGAGGTGGTGGCCGTCGGCGCGGTGGTCGGCGGGGCGTCCGTGACGGTGGCCGCCGCAGGTGCCGGCGGTCCCCCGGCGGTGTCGTCCGCCTTCTTGCTGCCGCAGCCCGTCAGCAGTGCCGTGGACACGGCCGCCGCCGACACCAGGACCAGCGCCTGCCGGGAAGCACGCACCTTCATGTTGTTCCGCCCCCCTGTGTCACCGGCCGTCCCGGCGAGAGGGCGACATCCTACGACGGTCGGATCATCGCCCTGACCGGTGGGCCTGCCATGGGTCCGGCGCGAAACTCACCGCCGTTCGTGCCCGTGCGCCGACGCCCGTGCCAGCTGCTCCGCCAGGAGTCCCGGCGCCTCCACCAAGGACGGTCCGTACCAGGTCAGATGGCGCCCGCTGACCAGCGCGGCCGGGACACCGGGGAACGCCTCGGGGCCGTCGTTCGCGGTGAAGCGGTACGGCTCGTCCGGAAGGACCACCAGGTCGGCTTCCGCGGCGAGCAGTTCGGGCAGCGGGACGGCGGGGTACCGCTCGGGGTGGCCGGCGTGGATCAGGTCGACGCCGAGGCGCCCGAGCAGGTCGCCGGCGAACGTGTCGCGGCCGAGCACCATCCAGGGGCGGCGCCAGATCGGCACGACGGCGCGGAGGCGGTCGGCGCCGGGCAGTGGCCGGACGTCGGCCCAGGAGGCTTCGGCGGCGTCGAGCCACGCCGGGCGGGGCAGGCCGCAGCCCGCCGTCAGGAGGCGGTGCAGCGAGGAGAACGCCTGGTCCAGCGTGCGGATGTCGGTGACCCAGACGGCCAGGCCGGCGGCCCGCAGCGCGTCGAGGTCGGGCCGGCGGTTCTCCTCGTCGTTGGCGATGACCAGGTCGGGGGCGAGCGCGGCGATCCGGTGGACGTCCGGGTTCTTGGTACCGCCGATCCGCTCCACGACCAGGTCGGCGGGGTGCGAGCACCAGTCGGTGGCGCCCACCAGCAGCCCCGGGGCGGTGACGGCGACGGCCTCGGTCAGCGAGGGGACCAGCGACACCACCCGCCTCACCGGCCCCGGTCCGAGCGGCACGGGCCGCCCGAGGTCGTCCACGGGGGGACCGGAGGGATCGCGGGGCGGGAGAACGGTCTGCGGCACCCGCCCACCGTAAGGCCTGCCCACCCCCTCGCCGCCCCCGCCCGGCACCGGGCGCCGAATCCCGCCTCCCGTCTCCCGTCTCCAGGCCCCCGCCTCCCGTCTCCCGCCCCCTCCTCCCGGCCCATGGAGTGCCCGCGGCCGGTGGTGGACTACCGTCGGCCCATGGACGACGCCGAGCCGATGACCTTCCCGCCGCAGCCGGTCCGGGGCGTACGTGCGGTGTACGCCCGTCAGGCCGGCTGCCCCTGCGACCTCGCCGACGTCACGGTGGACTTCGAGCCCTGGGAGGAAGGCTTCGTCCTGGAGGTCGCGCGCGACGCCACCGTGGTCGGCAGCCCCACGCCGGGTGAACTGGCCGGGTACCACGCGGCCCTGGCCGCCGGTATGCAGGAGGAACTGGCCGGGCGGACGGCCGCGGGCCGGGTGGCGGTGGCCGTCGTCGTGCACCGCACCGTCGTGCACGACGTCGACTCGCGCGACCGGTCGTTCCACGCCGCCGGACGCATCGCGGTACGCACGGCCCTCGCCCGGCTGGACGGCCCGCCGCCCCGACCCCGGCGCCGCCCCGCCTGACGCGGGTACGTCGGCCCCGGCCCTGCCCCCGCCTCGCCTGGCCCTGCCACCGCCTCGCCCGGCCCTGCCGCCGCCCCGGCCGGCGCCGCCGGGCGCGCCCGGCCCTGCCCGCCGATCCGAACGATCCTCAAGTCCCGGGAACCGGGCGGGGGTGGCGGCCGACTACCTGGTCCGGGTTCGTAGGACGGGCCCGAGCACGACCATTGACCAGGAGAGTTCTCATGCGCCCTCGCGTGTTCTGCGGTATCGCGGCCGCTGTTGCCCTGTTCGCCACGGCGTGTGGGAGCGGCGGTGGAGGGAGCACGGACGGAAGCGGCGGCGGTGGCGGGCAGACCGCCGCCGCCGGCGCGTTCCCGGTGAAGGTGGCCGACTGCGCGGGCAAGGAGACCACCGTCAAGCAGGCGCCGAAGAAGATCGTCACCAGCAACGCCGCCGGCCTGGAGATGCTGCTCCAGCTCGGTGCCGGGGACCGCGTGGTCGGCACGGGGTTCCCGCCGGGCAAGGGCAGCCTGCCGGCGTCGATCGCCGAACAGGGCACCAAGGTGCCGGTGCTGGGCGAGATGGGGATCGCCAAGGAGAAGCTGCTCGGCTCCGGCGCCGATCTCTACGTGGACGCCTTCGGGTCGATGCCGATGATGGGCGGCGCGGGCGCCGGGCCGAGCGAGGAGGAGTTCACGGCGGCGGGCATCCAGCACGTCTACCTCCTCTCCACCGCCTGCTCCGGCACGCCCAAGGCGGCCAAGGGGCCGCGCACCGACCTCGCCGAGGTCGAGAACGACCTGCGCCGCCTCGGCGCGGTCACCGGCACGGGCGCCAGGGCCGAGGAGCTGGTCACCGGGATGGAGCGGACGGTGGGCGAGGTGCGCACCGCGACCGCCGGTGTCCCCGCCGACCAGCGGCCCGGCTACTTCTTCTTCGACTTCGACGCCGGCACCAAGCAGCCGGTCGCCGTCTGCGGCCGGCAGGTCGCCAACGCGGTGATCACCCTGGCCGGCGCGCGCAACGTGTTCGCGGACTGCGACGCCGACTTCAAGCCGGTCTCCTGGGAGGACGTCGTCGCGAAGAACCCGGACTGGATCCAGCTCGCCGTCCGCACCCGCGGCACCGAGGAGGAGACCCGCAAGGCCTTCGACGAGGCCGAGGCGTTCCTGAAGGGCTTCCCCGCGACCCAGGGCCTGAAGGCCGTCAAGGACGGCAGGTTCCTGCGGATCGGGTCCGAGGTCACCACCATCGGCGGGGTCCGCAACGCCGACACCGTCCGGCAGATCGCCGCCACCGTGCACCCGGACCTCGTCAAGAACGGCCGGTAGGCCGTGACACCGGCAGGCACCGGCGCCACCAACACCGCCCCCACCAACACAGGCGCCACCACCACCGGCGCCGGCACCGTTACCACCACCGGGCGGCCCCGGACGCGCACCATGCGCACCATGCGCGCCGGGCCGCTCGCGGCCGTGCTCACCCTCGCCCTGGTCGCCGCGCTGACCGCCGCCGTCTCCCTGGGGTCGGTGGACATCCCCCCGGGCGAGGTCTGGTCGGTGATCGGCCACCGGCTCACCGGCAGCGCACCCGAGCCCGGCACCCGGGACCTCATCGTCTGGCAGCTGCGCGTCCCGCGCGCCCTGCTGGCGGCGACGGTCGGGGCCGGGCTCGGCCTCGTCGGCACCGCCGTCCAGGCACTCGTCCGCAATCCGCTCGCCGACCCCTACCTGCTCGGGATCTCCTCCGGCGCCTCGCTGGGCGCCGTGGCCGTGATCGTCCTCGGCAGCGGGCTCGGCCTGGAGATGGCCTTCGGCGGCGCCGTCGGGCTGACCATCTCGCTGGCCGCCTTCCTCGGCGCACTCGCCGCCTTCTCCCTGGTCTGGCTGCTGGCCCGGCGCGGTGGCGGCTTCTCCCCGCTGCGTCTGGTCCTGGCCGGCATCGGCATCGGCCAGTTCCTCACCGGCTTCACCAGCTACCTCGTCCTGCAGACCAGCGACGAACAGCAGACCAGGGGCGTGCTGTTCTGGCTGATGGGCAGCCTCAGTGGTGCGGTCTGGGGCCAACTGGCCGTCCCCGCCGCCGCCGTGGCCCTCGGGCTGGGCCTGCTCCAGGCCCGCGCCCGGGGGCTCAACGCGCTCCTGATGGGCGACGAGACGGCGGCCGGACTCGGCGTCGACGTCACCCGGCTGCGCCGCGAGATCTTCGTCGTCACCAGCGTGCTGACCGGCGTCCTGGTCGCCGTCTCCGGCGCGATCGGCTTCGTCGGCCTGATGGTGCCGCACGTCTGCCGGCTGCTGGCCGGCGGTGACCACCGCCGGCTGCTGCCGCTCTCCGCCCTGACCGGGGCGGTGCTGCTGGTGGTGGTCGACACCATCGCCCGCACCGCGCTGGACACCCAGGAACTGCCGATCGGCGTGGTCACCGCCCTGCTCGGCGCGCCCACCCTGCTCTACCTGCTGGACCGACGACTGGAGCGGAATTGAGGATCGCGGTCGAGGACCTGAGCGTCACCCTGTCCGGGCGGACGGTGGTGGCCGGCGTCCACCTGGTCGCCAAGGAGGGCGAGATCGCCGGGCTGGTCGGGCCGAACGGCAGCGGCAAGTCCAGCCTGCTGCGCACCGTCTACCGGCACCTGCGGCCGAGCGCCGGGCGCGTCCTGCTGGCCGGCCGCGAGCTGGCCGGACTGACCCCCGCGCAGTCCGCCCGGCACATCGCCGCCCTGCCCCAGGAGCGCGGCGAGGACTTCGAGTTGACCGTCCGGGAGGTGGTGGCGATGGGCCGCACCCCGTACAAGCGGGCGTTCGCGGCGGACGACGCCGAGGACCACCGGATCGTCGCCGGGGCGCTGGAGCGCGTGGGCATGACGGACGAGGGCGACCGCCGGTTCGCCCAGCTCTCCGGAGGTGAACGCCAACGCGTCCTGCTGGCACGGGCATTGGCCCAGCAGCCGGACGTCCTGGTGCTGGACGAGCCGACGAACCACCTGGACGTCCGGCACCAGGTCGAGCTCCTCGCACTGTTGCGGGAGCAGCGCCGCACCACGCTGGTCGCACTGCACGACCTCAATGCGGCGGCCTCGGTCTGCGACCGGCTGCACGTGCTGCACCACGGCACCCTGGTCGCGTCCGGGGCGCCGCGGGACGTGCTGACCGCCGACCTGCTCGCCGAGGTGTTCGGTGTGCGGGCGGCGGTGGTCGAACACCCGCTCACCGGTGACCCGTTGATCGCCTTCGACCACCGCACGCCCGCGTCCGCGCCGTCACTTCCGGACGGGCTGATGGAGCCTCAGGAGGTCTCGTAGTGGCTGGGGCGGCCGCCCAGCTCGACCAGGCGGCCGACCCGGGCGGCCTCCTCGCTGCGCATCAACTCCCAGCGGCCGTCCGGACGGTGGAGCACCGAGGAGTGCCAGGGCGTCATCCAGGCGTCGGCGGCCTCCAGCAGTCGGATACCGAACTTCAGGACGCCCGCCTTCTGCGGGTGGATCGAGAGCCGGAAGGACCGCGGGTGCTGTTCGGCGATCAGGTCCCCCCAGGCCCGGCTGCGCTGGATGACGCCGTAGGCGCGCCGGCGGCACTCGCGCTGGAGCGCGGACCGGCTGCCCTCGAAGCCGATGGTGTCCTCGGTGAGGAAACGGGTGATGCCGCGGTAGAGCTTGAGGGTCTCCTCGTCGGTCATCACCTGCTCGCGGAGCTCCTCCCGGGTGGGCGCGTACCGGTCGTGCACCCGGGCGCGCTTCTCGTCGAAGGGCAGGTCGCCGAGGACGGCGCGCAGGTCGTAGGTGGCGAGGTGGGTCAGGCCCTCGCGCTCGATCATCGCGGTCAGCTCGTCGGAGTACTGGTCGATGTGGTCGTCGGGGACGTGGATCAGGTCGCCGAAGATGTGCCCGTCGGAGCAGATCAGGATCTGTGCGCCGGGTTCGTAGAGCTTGCCGATCTCCTCGCAGAGACCGTTGAGGAAGGTGAGCGAGAGCCGCTCGCCCTCGTCGGGCAGGTGGCTCAGCACCTTGGCGGGGTTGGGCGACTTGCAGGGGAAGCCCGGCAGGGTGAACAGGACCGGGTCGCCGGTGGTGAGGAAATCCGCCAACTGCTCCAGCTGGAGCGGGAAGTCGGCGGGCGTCGCGTGCACCTCGGGGTCGGAGGCGCGGCGGTGCGGCAGCAGCAGGCCGAGGATCTCCGCGGAGATCCGGGCGACCTCCCGCGGGTCCGTCACGGCGCCGGCTGGCACGGACGCCGGTGCGGCGGCGGACGGGGCGGGAACGGCCTGGGCAGGAACGGACCGGGCAGGGGCGGCCGGCGCGGCGGCGGAGGGTGCAGCGCCGGAGGGTGTGGCGCCGGACGGAGCAGCGGCGGCCGGCGCGGCGGGCCGGCCGGCCGCGCCCTGGTCGGCCGTGGCCGGTGCGTCGGCGGTCTGGGAGTCGGTGGAAACGGTGCCGGCGGGCGGCATGGTGATCCTCCACGGAACGGTGGACGGGCTTCGGGGCAGGCGTAGCCACGCCCCGGCACTGGTCGCCGGGACGCTGAGGGGGTGCCGGAAGTGGTCGGGCGGGTCAGGCCCGCTTGTCGTAGGCGACCGGCAGGCGGTTCACCCCCCGGGCGAGGACGGCGGGCACCCAGGCGAGCGATTCGAGGTCCTCGCCGGGCGCGGCGGACGGGCGCAGCCCGGGCAGCCTGGTGAGCAGGGTGCCGAGGGCGACCTGGAGTTCGACCCGGGCCAGGGCGGCGCCGGGGCAGTAGTGGATGCCGTGCCCGAAGGCCAGGTGGGCGTTGGGGGTGCGGTCGAAGTCCAGGACGTCGGCGTCCGGGAACTGCTCGTCGTCGCGGTTGGCCGCGCAGAGCGAGACGATCACGGAGTCCCCGGCCGGGACGGTCGTGCCGTGCAGGTCACCGTCCTCGGCGAGGAAGCGCCAGGTGGTGAGCTCGAACGCCGAGTCGTGGCGCAGCAGTTCCTCCACCGCCCGGGCGAGCAGGCCCGGGTCGACGGCGATGCCCTCGCGCAGCCGGGCGAGTTGGTCGGGGCGGCGCAGCAGGGTGACCAGCATGGTGGTGATCTGGTTGGTCACCGGCTCCTGGCCGGCCACCAGCAGCTGGAACACCATCGAGTCGAGCTCCTCGGGGCTCAACTCGCCCGCGTCGCGGGCGGCGACGAGCCGGCCGAGCAGGTCGACGTCGGACCCGGCCGGGTCGTGGTGTGCGCGCTTGTGGGCGACCACGTCGGCGATGTACGCCTGGAGGCCGCGCAGCCGGCCCTCGTAGGCCGGCCGGCCCGGGTCCAGCGGACCGACCGGCTGGACGACCTTGCCCCAGTCGCGGTCGAAGCGGACGGCCAGCTCCTGCGGCAGGCCTATCGCCTCGGCGAGCACCCGGAACGGGAAGTGGGCCGCGAAGCCCGCCACCAGGTCGGCGCCGCCGGTTTCCGGCAGGTCGTCGACCAGGGCGTCGGCCAGCTCCTGGAGGCGCGGGCGCAGGCTCTCCGCCCGGCGCGGGGCGAACGCGTCCAGTACCAGCCGGCGCATCCGGGTGTGCTCCGGCGGGTCCTGGTGCAGCAGGTGGACCTGGAGCTGCGAGTGCTGCGGCTCCGGCATGATCGAGGCGAGCCTGCGCCAACCCGCGTTGCCCAGGCGGTGGTTCTTGCCGAGCCGGGGGTCGTTGAGGGTCTCGTGCGCGGCCTTGTAGCCGGTGACCAGCCAGGCGGCGATCCCGCTCGGGAACCGCACCCGGTGGATCGGGCCGGCCTCGCGCATCCGCCGGTAGAGCGGATAGGGGTCGCGCTTGTACTCCGGTCCGTACAGCGGTACCGGGTCGGGGAGTTCGTCGTACCCGAACGGGCAGCGCGGCGCGTCGTCGGCCGGCCCTCCCGCGGTCGGATCGTGGACGGTGTCGGTCATGCGAAGGTTCCTCCGGTCGGTGGTCCGTGGTGCGCGCGGTCGGGGCGTCAGGTGCCCGCGCGGTCGGTGCGGTGGTGCAGGGAGAGGAGGGCCACGGCCAGGACGGCGGCCAGCGTGGCGAGGACGAGCCCGGCGCGGACGCCCGTCGTGGCGCCGTGGCCGGACAGGGAGGCCGCGGTGGCGAGGGCGGGTCCGAGGGCGAAGCCGAGACTGCGGGCCAGCTGGACGGCCGATCCGGCGGTGGCCAGCTGTTGCGGCCTGGCGGCGGTCATCACCAGGGCCTGGACCGGGCCGCCGTTGAGGCCCATGCCGGTCCCGGCGAGCGCGAGCCGCCAGGAGATGTCGAGCGGCGACCAGCCGGTGTCGATCGGGACGAGCAGCAGCATGCCGACGGCGGTGACGGTCGCACCCGTCAGCGCGGTCGGCCGGGCGCCCCAGCGGTCGGCCAGCCGCCCGCCGAAACGGCCGGCCAGGACCATGCCGAGCGGGAACGCCAGCATGGTCAGGGCCGTGGTGGTGGCGCTGATGCCGTCGTCCCGGCGCAGGTGCTGGGCGAGCAGGTAGTGGGTGGCGGCGAACCCGGCGGCCAGCGACAGCACCGAGCCGTTGACGGCGGCGGTGCCGGACTCGCGCAGCACGGCGGCGACCGGCCGGCCGCCGGGGCGGCGCAGCCAGAGGACGACCAACGGCGCGGCGGGCAGGGCGAGCAGCAGCCAGGCCGGCGCGTCGGGCGCGAGGGTGAGTCCGAGCAGGACGGCGGCCACGGCGGAGCCGATCAGGGCGGCGTCGCCGAGCGAACCCCGGTCGGGAAGCCGCAGCCTGCCGCCGTGCGGGGCGTTGCGGTGGGCGATCACCAGCGCGGCCAGGCAGATCGGCAGCTTGACCAGGAAGACCGCCCGCCAGCCGACGTGGTCGAGCAGCAGGCCGCCGACCACCGGTCCGGCGACGGCGCCGAGCGGGCCGAGCGTGGCGGGCACGCTCATTGCCCGTCCGCGCAGCTCCGGCCGGACGGCGGTGGCCGCGAGCACGGGCATCAGCACGAACAGCACCGCGCCGAACGTGCCCTGCGCCAGCCGGGCGGCCACCAGCCAACTCGCCCACGGGGCGACGGAGGCGAGCACGCTGCAGAGCGCGAAGCCGGTGACCGCCAGCAGGAGGGCGGAGCGGGCGCCGACCTGGTCGAGCCAGCGCCCGGCGGGCAGCAGCAGGGCGACCAGGGGGAGCTGGTAGCCCAGTACGGCCCACTGCGCGGTGGTGGGGGAGACGTGCAGGCCGTCCGCGATGTCGGTGAGGGCGAGGTTGACCACGTTCATGTCGAGCATCGCCACGAACGAGAGCAGCCCGGCGGCCACCACCAGGCTCCACCGGTCCTCGGGTGCCGCCTGGTCCCTGGTCAGCCCACCCGTGGCCAGCGGCTGTTGCGCCGACATGGTGCTCCTCCGATTCCCCGCGCTGTTCCGGACACCGCCTCGGCGGCGGCGTCCGGTACAGCAGTCGGAGGCGGCGGGGCTCCAGTTCCGAACACTTGAAGGAATCTTCCGGCCTGGCCGGATTTCCGCGGCTCCGGCTGATCCCGGGCGAGCCCGGCCAATCCCGGGGGGTGGGCGCCCGGCGCGGGTGGGCCACCACCCGGCCCGGCCCGGCCCCCCCCCTAGCGGGCGGCGCCGCCCAAACCAGCCCATCGA